>CAZSZZ010000055.1:0-8233 GCA_964611005.1 uncultured Candidatus Izemoplasmatales bacterium
ATATTTTGATTTTCCGTTAATTCTTCATTTCGTTCTTTTTTATCTTTCAATAATTTCGCTTCTTCTTCTAAATCTTTGTCAAAATGGACCCTTTGTAATATAGCGTCCCTATTTTTATCTATTAAATCTAATTTTTTCTCATTAAGCCTACTACCTTTTGAAATTAACACTTCTCCAGTTTCAGGATTAATGATATCTTTATTAAGTCTTACATCAATATCTTTGCTTAATAATTGTTTAACTCTAGTAATGATATCTAATTTTTGATTAATTTTAAACCTTCCTACAGAAGCTAAGTCGTAACGCTTTTCATCAAATAATCTAGATACAAAGAATGATCTAGCGCCTTCTATGGTAGCTGTCTCTCCTTGACGTATTTTAGCATAAACTTCTTTCATCGCTTCTTCAGAATTTTGTGTTAAATCTTTATCAAATGTATTTTCCAAATACTCGTGTTCGCCAAATAATTCAACTATTTGTTCTTTGGTAGATAAACCTAAAGCTTTAATAAAAGTTGAAAGTAGAATTTTTTTAGAACGATCAACTTTTGCATATAATAAATTTTTAGATCCTATTTCATATTCTAACCAAGCTCCTCTAGTTGGAATTACCTGTCCTAAATATTTTCTTTGAAGGGTTTTTTTATCTACTTCTTCTGAAAAGAATACACCCGAAGAACGAACTATTTGTGAAACTATAACTCTTTCAGAACCATTAATAATAAATGTTCCTTCAGGTGCCATCATTGGAATATCACCCATAAAAATACGTTGTTCTTTAACACTATCAGCTGTTAATATTTCTCCTGTTTCAGGGTCAATAACATCTCTATTTTTTAACAATACATTTACTTTTAAAGGACGAGAATATGTTACATCTTTCATTTTACATTCTTGAACTGTATATTTAGCAGGCTCTAATTCAAAATCACCGAAATATAGTTCGACATTACCGTTAAAATTCGCGATTGGTGATATATCTTCAAAAAGTTCTTTTAACCCTTCTTTAATAAACCAATCAAATGAAGAAGTTTGCACCTCAATCAAATCAGTTAATTCTACATTTGATTTTACGCGCGAGTAATTTCTTCTTTCCCTTTTTTTGCCGTATTTTACGGTTTTATAATTCACAAAATCACCCCATAAGTTTTGTTTTTTTTTAATATAAACATGCAAAAATGCGCATTCTATCGCATTTTAATATTTTATCATATTGCTACAATATAGTCAATCATTTTTCACATTGAATAACAAAATATCCGGATTTCTTATTGATAACTGTAACTTTCCTGTAAATATTCTCACAAAAAATCAATGAAGATTTAGCCCCGAGGTTTTTATGAATAACATATATAAGCTTTCCATTCATATTTAAAAAATCACGAGCTTCTTCAAGCAATTTATAAAGTAATTTCTTGCCAACTCTAACAGGAGGATTAGATATAATCAAATCAAATCTCATGTTTTTATTAAGGCTTGAATAACCATTACTTATTAAAATGTCTACATCTAATTTATTTAAATTCGCATTTCTTTTTGATAATTCAATAGCTCTTTTATTAACATCGATTAAGGTAACTAAAGCATTGGGATTAAAATATTTATAAGTTAATCCTATAGGCCCATATCCACATCCCAAATCTAAAATATTATGATTTTCAATATTGTAAATTGTTTCAATTAATAATCTAGACCCAAAGTCTAATCCGGATTTGGAAAAAACTCCATTATCTGTAATGAAATGAAATTTGTTTTCGTATATTTTAAAGTATATATCTTTTTCTTTTGTTCTAAGGTTTTGATTATCAGTAAAATAATGATTCAAATCTTTTCTCCTATATAACGCTAAAAACCTGAGAGATATCTCAGGTTTTATGTGTTTTATTCGAAATTATTTAAGTTCTACAGTAGCTCCGGCTTCTGTTAACTTGTCAGCTATTTCTTTAGCAGCATCTTCATTAACTTTTTCTTTAATAGCTACTGGGGCTGAATCAACCAATTTTTTAGCGTCAATTAATCCCATACCAGTTAATTCTCTTACTACTTTAATAACTTTAACTTTTGAAGCTCCAACATTTGTTAACATAACATCAACTTCTTTTGGCCCTTCATCTACAGCTTCAGCTGCTACTGCTGCAGGTGCCGCTACTGCCGATGGATCTATACCAAACTCTTCTTTCATAGCGTCGATTAATTCTTTGATTTCTAAAATTGTCATTTCTTTTAATGATTCGATAAATTCTTTTGCATCAATTTTTGCCATTTTGTTTTCCTCCTAATTAATTACTTTCTACAGATTCTTTTTTTGTTAACAAGTCTAAACCAACAGATAAATCTCTTAATGGTGCATATAATTGACTAGCTAACATTGCAAGTAATATATCCTTGCTTGGTAATATTGCAATTTCTTTGATTTGTGCTTGTTCATAATAATCTCCATCTACAAATCCTGATTTAATTTTAAGCTTAGGATTCTTTTTCGCGAAATTATAAAGCACTTTAGCTGCTGAAACTGATTCTTCAAACGCAAAAACCACTCCATTTGGTCCTTTAAGATCAGATGTTAAATCGCCATATCCAACACTTTCTGCTGCTCTACGAGAAATGTTGTTTTTAATAACTAAAAGTTCACAACCTTCTTCGCGTAATTGTTTACGCAATTCCTCGGTTTTTCCAACTGTTAGTCCTCGATATTCTGCGATTACTACTGATTTTGCACTTGACATTTTTTCAGCGATCTTTTTAACTTCTTGTATTTTTAATTCAATAATCTTTTGATTAGCCATTTAAAGACCTCCTTATGTCTATTAAAATAGAAAACCTCTTTTTGCGAGAAAAAGAGGAATAAATAACTATTATCTATTTTCTTTTCTCGGTAGGAAAATTAAGCAGCGCTCCTACTGTCTTCGAAAAAGTATTTATTTTTCAACTTCGATTTTGATACCAGGTCCCATCGTCGATGAGATAGCCATATTTTTAATATAAACACCTTTAACTGTAGCCGGTTTAATTCTACGAATAGTATCAACTACTGTCTTAATGTTTTCAATCAATTTTTCAGAATCAAATGATTTTTTTCCTACAACAGATTGAATGTTACCAAATTTATCAACGCGATAAGTAATTTTACCACCTTTAGATTCGGTTACCGTCTTAGCAATATCCATTGTGACTGTTCCAGTTTTTGGATTTGGCATTAATCCTTTTGGACCAAGTAAACGACCGATTTTACCAATGGTTGCCATCATATCAGGTGTGGCGATTACAATATCAAAATCAAACCATCCACCTTTTATTTTTTCAACTAAATCAACATCGCCAACATAATCAGCGCCAGCTTCTTTAGCTTCTTTAGCTTTTTCCCCTTTTGCAAACACTAAAATAGTTTTTGTTTTACCAGTTCCATGAGGTAATACTAATGCTCCTCTTAAGTTTTGTTCTGCTTTACGAGGATCTAAGTTTAGATTGAATGCAAGTTCAATAGTTGCATCAAATTTCTCAAATGAAATTGATTTAACTAATTCAACGGCCTCTGCTAAAGGATATGTTTTTTCTCTATCGACTTTAGATAGTGCTTCAGAATATTTCTTCCCTTTTTTTGCCATTTTGTTTTCCTCCTATATTTGGTTTTAGCGGAATGTCCTCCCATATATAGTTGTATATATAAACAACCAATACACTTAGTCTTTTACGACAATTCCCATGTTTCTAGCCGTACCTTCAATAATACGAGCAGCAGCTTCAATATCATTTGCATTTAAATCAGGCATTTTGATTTCTGCGATTTCACGTAATTGATCCCAAGTAATGGTCGCAACAGTATCAGTAATAGAATTTGCTGATCCTTTTTGAATTTTGCATGCTTTCTTTAACAAGTCACTTGCTGGTGGAGTTTTTGTAATGAATGAAAATGAACGGTCAGCATAAACAGTTAACACTACAGGTATAATACTACCAACTTTATCCCTTGTTGCATCATTGAATTGTACACAAAATTGTTGAATATTAACTCCAGCTTGTCCTAAAATTGGACCAATTGGTGGTGCAGGTGTTGCTTTTCCACCAGGAACTTGAAGTTTGATAACATTTTTGATTTCTTTAGCCACGAAAGACACCTCCTTATTTTCGTGATGTGGTTAATGGATTTTCATATCCTCCCACTAAAAGCGTGGTTCGACACGCTGAATTATTATACAATATTTATTATATATATGTCAAGGTATTTTTATTGAAACCAGGAATATTTTATATATCATACTTAGCGTTGATTTCTGACGGTGTTTTTCTTAATAAATTCATAATTGGTAACATACCAAATAAAATATTAATAACATATATGAACAAAATACCAGCTAGAAAATAATGTATAGGCAAATAGAAAACATCTAGCATATCCCCCAATGCATGTTGGACTCTATTAATAATAGCCGACATCGCTAAATATCCCGTTAAGGAACCTATAGTAGTAAGTGCAATAATCTCCCCTAAAAATATCTTATAAATATCTCGTTTTGTAGCCCCTATTGATCTATAAATTCCAATCTCTTTAATTCTGCTTAGCATACTAGAACGCATAATAAAATAGATGTATACAATAATACCAACTATTATTACTAAAACTGAAGTTATTCTAGCTTGAACTTTTTGAAGCTTGGCTTGAGTTAACGAAGCAATCTGGGCATCATATGCATTTGAAACAATATATTTATTGTTATAATTAATAATCTCTTGCGATGATTGTTCGATATTCTCACTATAGAAATAAATACCAGAAACATCCCCTTCATAGTAATAATAACTAAATTCAGATTGGAACATTAACATGGATATATATTCAACAGCTTCATTAGTTCCAATCAGGTTCATATAAAATCGATCTTCAACATCAGAATCATTTAATATATAAGTACCAACAACAGTATAATTAACTCCATTAAATAACGGAACGACATCACCAATTTCATATTCACTAGAATCTTTTAATACTAAAATCTCGTCATTCGCCTGCAAGTCCCTTCCATCAACAATTGTAATTCTATCCTTCATGCTACCATATGAATAGAATGGAGATTCATTTACAAAACTTAAATATGCATCATCTTTTACTACAACAATAGGAGATTCAGTTTTAATAATACCTACAACTGTAAAATCTAAATTTTCTTGATTATTGGAATAAATCTTTTGTCCTAATATACCTTCATAAGAATTAACACCCAAGTCTTTTAATTGTTTATTGGCAATTAATTTATCCGCAACCCATTCATCTATTACAATTTCTGTTGTATCAGATGGCATACTCCCATATTGCAAATCATTTTCATCAACCCAGGATTCTTTCATCGGAAACATATGAATGTTTATTGTAGCACTTCCTTGATAAAAATCATAATAATAAAATCTACCATAGGTATTTCCTTGATAAGGAGACCATTCTAATCCGTCAACATTATCTAATATATCTACAATATCTTGATATGCTACCGGTTCATCAGCGTTAACATTAATCATATCCTTCGATATCCAAATATTTTCCTTTTCATTAATGTTCATTAGATTACCAAATGTAGCAATTTGATATACAATTAAAGCCGAAATAATAAAATATGCAAGCAATAACATCCATCCAAATAATTTACGTCTTTTTGTAGCTTTAATAAACCCAGATTTTAAAGTTTCTTTAAAATTAATGAATGATTTTTTGTTATCACTAACCGCTATTTCTCCATATTGTTCCATATTAAAATTATAATCAAGCGCATCACTTGTTTGTTTTTCTTTATAATGTTCATTAATTAAACGAACCTCAGTATCATCGGTTAAATATTTAATTTTTTTATTGCTTGAAGCTTTAATATAAATAGAATCTTTTACTTCTATTATTTGTAGAAATAAATCTTGATCTTTAATATTGTCAAAATAACGATCAATATTATATTCTGATAATGAATTATCATGATTTAAATCTTTTAAATAAATATTGCGTTCATCTACATGTTTAAAAGAATCAACACCAAAATTATCATATACTTTTACAACAGAACCATCAGAAATTTCAATAATTTTATCCGCATAAAATTTAACAAGATTCTTCTCGTGAGAAACCAATATTACTAAACATGTTTGAGAAATTTTTTTAATTATAGTCATAATCTCAAAAGTATTATTAGCATCCAAATTTCCTGTTGGTTCATCAGCTAAAATAACCTTAGGATTTTTAGAAATAGCTCTGGCAATCGCAACGCGCTGTTGTTGCCCTCCTGATAAAGCTTTGACATTTCTTCTTCTGTAATTATACATCCCTACTGCGGTTAATACATAATTAATACGCTCTTCTATTTTTTTAGTATCATTTAATCCCGCCATTTGTAAAGAAACTTCAATATTTTCGTAAACAGTTTTATCTTCAATCAAATTATAATTTTGAAATATATATCCAATATTCTTATTTCTTAATATATCAACTTCATTAGCTTTATATTTTGTTATATGAGTTTCATTAAAAACAATTTCTCCGGAATCAAATTTATCCATGCCACCAATTATATTTAAAATAGTGGTTTTTCCACACCCTGATGGTCCTGTGATTGCGACTAAACCTTTCTCTGGAAATTCTAAAGAAGTATCATTTATAACATGAATTTCGTTTGTTTTTCCTTTATTGTAATATTTATTAATATGTATTAATTTAATCATATCAATCACCCCATATCGCTTTTTAAAGTACTTTGTACTGTTTCTTTAAATATTCGATTACAATATTTTCTAGAAATAATTAAAGACATAATAATTAATAGAATTAGAAATACAATAAAATCACTAAATTTATATATTTTTAAAGCTTCTAATGGAGTATTTTGTGTAAGGCTTAATGGAAGGCTCAAAGTTACTATTACTAAAATTATATAAGAAATCACAACAATTAATAGATTTTCAATATAAATAAAACTCTTTATAACCTTTTTATTCGCACCTATAGTTCTAAATATAGCGTAATCATGTAATTTGGTATTAATAATAGCTTTAAAAATAACATATGTAATTAATGTAGATCCAATTAATGTGACAAATATTAATATAATAAATCCAATATTCATCATCATCAATACTAACCCTTCAAATTCAGCTGATGCTTCAGAGTCATATGGATATATAACTCTATACTTATATCCTATGCCGTCCTTTTGAATATGTTGAAGCGTTTTAACAAAATTAGTAACCCCAATATCTGTATTAGTTAATAAAGTAACTTGATATATATCATTATAGAAAATATGGTCATATGTATTTTGGTTTAAATAAATTATATTGCTTTTAGTAACTGATTTGTCAAAAATAAAGGTGAAATCACTAACACTACTATCAACATAATAATCCCTTATATTTAAGCTTCCTTCTACAGTGCATATATTATTACATTCCATATATGATGCACTGATGCGCATCTCATTGTTTTGCAAAGAATTATCAATATTGTAGATCATTGAAGGATTTAAAGTAACATTAATAGCCAAATCATCGCTTGTAAATGATGAGATATAAGTATAATTAAAATAATATTTAACTCTCAATTCATTTAACAGTTCGTCAGTAATCAAAAAATAAGAATCACCATAAGAATTAGGAGAAGTTATTAATTTATTAACATCTATTAACCCAACTACTTTATATGAAGTTACAGTATCATCATAATTCATTTGATAATCCATTTGATAATCTTGATTTAATAAATCTTCATGATTTCTATCGATTATATTTTTATCTGTAGCTATAATAACTTCATCTTTATTAGAAGGCATAATTCCATAATCTAAATCAGATTCTTTGATAATATTAACAGGCAAAAACAATCCGCTCAAAGAACGAGATAAAGCAGTTGTTGAAATTAAATCAGCTCTAACATCTAATACATAATCATAAGGAATAACATCTCTAACAATATTATAATCTGCTAAACCCGATAGTTCTTCGTTAGTAAAAGCAGTATTATCATTTTTTTTAAGAATAATCCTATTAGGATTGGTATTTGTAAAAGAATAATTATTATTATAACTAACTTCTTGCATAGCTAATTGATAAGCCCCATACGATAACGCAACAAAAAAACTGAAAAAGGTAAATACTAATAACATCAACAAAGATTTTTTAGGTACAGCAAGTAAATTTCTCATTGATATTCTAAGATAATCAATAAATTTTATTTGATGATCTTCATCAGGGATTGTAGGTAAATC
>CAZSZZ010000056.1:0-8219 GCA_964611005.1 uncultured Candidatus Izemoplasmatales bacterium
ATACAAAACCGTGATCTATTTGTATCAAAATTTAAAATATGTTAAAATATTAATATAAAATAATAAAAAATAGGGAGAGAGAATTATGAAAAAGAAATTAATTACACTAACAATGATTTTATCACTGTTTATTGTATTAGCTAGTTGTGATTTATTATCAACGATTATGGCGGTACAAGGTTTTTACACTGAGTACCAAGAATATTCTGATATTTACAACGAAGCCACAACATTTACAGTTTTAACGGAAACAAATTTAACAATTTCTGACACTACTGTTGAAGGATTAGAAGGAATAGATTCAAGAGTTTATGTTATGATGGATTTAGATTCACCATTTCTGTATGTTGAACAAACATTAAATGATGTATCTAAAACAAGTGTTTATGAGGATGCAAGCGACCTCTATGTTGAATATGTTATTAATGGAGATGTTGTAACACCTTTATTACCAACAGCTGAAGAAAGATTTGATGGAGATACATCTGTTAATATTTTTAATGAGAATTTTAGTTACGAAGATGTTGATAATGAAAATAAAACAGGTGATCATACTTATGAATTAGATGTTTATTTAACTCAAGCTATAAACCTTGATGAATTATCTGATTTTGTAAATCAGTTGGCATTATTTGGAGGAGATTTGTCTTCATTTGATGATGCTATAGCACATGTTGTTGTAACATTTACTTCAGAAAATTCAGAAATTGATTTACAAATTTCTTTAACAGATTACACTATTACTTTTGAAGATGAGACTTATGTAACTCTATCACTTACAAATCATACAGTAATAAGTGTGCCAGATGATTTTGAGATGCCTAATGTATTTGAAGCACCTTACCAAATGGTAGCTGTTAATAATAAAGAATTAGCTAGACGCGTTTATAACGCTGATGAAGCTATTGTTTATCCAGTTACTGAATTAGAAAATGGTTGGGTTCAGTTATATCTTGAAGAAGGAACTTATCAAATTACTTCAGAACAATTAAGTAATTTTACAATGACTATCTATGATTCAGAAGATAATGTTATAACCCCAAATGAATTAGGACAAATCACTGTACCTACAGGAACATATTATGTTTATATAGAACCTACTTCAAATTTTCAAATGGATTTAGTTTTCGCTGAATTTGTTTCAGAAGTTAATGGTTCAACTGATACTACTGGAGAATAGTAGATAAAAAACTAATAAAAAAATCATATCAGAATTTCTGGTATGATTTTTATTTTTTATAAGTCAATTTTAAAACATTCTTTATCGGTTTGGTCTAAGTTTTTATAATGATAAAATCCCATTTTATGTAAATATTTCTTATGCTTTTCGTTATTAGTAAAAGTTACTAGACTATTAAAACCTTTATCCAAAAACAATTGTTTTTTAATCTTATAAATATATTCACCTATTTTAAAATCTCTATATGTTGGGACAACATAATCAAAATCAATTCTTAATATATTGTCTTTATATTTATTAGCTACGAAGAATCCAGCTGGTACTACATTTCTTAAAATATAAAAACTAATAAGAGAATCATCGACATTAACCTCATGAGTTGGGAAATATTTTTCCACATCAGTTTTGTAAAACTTTAAGAAATTTCTTAAATATTCTGAATTCTTATCAATAGGTAATAATTTAAAATAATCTTTTGATGAATACATTCTATATAAATAATAAATATTAATAATAACGATAATTGAATTCATTAAGCCAACAGGATATGCTTTTACTAAAAAACCATAGACTGCGAAAATTAAACTTCCAAAAAGATTTATCCAACGAAGCTTTTTTGCGGAGCTCATTAAAAGAGATATTAATACAATTGTAGAAGCTAAATAACCTAAATAATCTAACATGATTATCACATTCCTTTCTAACCATGATAGTATATCACATTAAATTAGTTTTTCAAGTGTTTTTTTAATATAATTAATTACAAATTCCTTGATAAAAATAATAAATTAAAGTATAATATTAAATAGCAAATGCAAATCATTTGTATTTATAATAGAGGTGGATTATGAAAAAAATACTATTAATTTTATTTATTTTGGTTACATCTTTTGGTGTAATTAGTTGTAATGATATAGAAACAGAAAATGATAAACCAATCGTTGCGGTATCCATTGCTCCTCAAGAAGCTTTTGTTAAAGCGGTTGCTGGAGATTTAGTTGATGTTATCACATTGATTCCGCCAGGATATAGTCCGGCAAACTATGAGCCTAGTGTTAAGATTATGGAAGATTTAAGTAACGCAGAAGTATATTTCACAATTGGAGCGCCTACTGAATCTGGAAATATTTTACCAGATATCAATGAAATACTCGTAGTACATTTAGAAGATGCAGTCAAGGATGTATATCCTGACCGTACTTTTTCTGATGGAGGAAGAGACCCTCATATTTGGTTATCTATTAAAAGAGTTAAGATCATGATTCAAGTCATCGCAGATACCTTATCAAGCATTGATCCTGTTAATCAATCGTTATTCCAAACTAACGCTTATAATTATATTTCCTTATTAGACCAAACTGATACTCAAATACAAGCTAAATTTGAAGATTTTACTATGAAAACATTCATTGTATTTCATCCTTCATATGGCTATTTTGCGGATGAATATGGAATAAATATGGTTACTTTAGAAGAGGATGGAAAAGAAGCCACCATTCAACATATGAATGAAGTAATTGACTTAGCTAATTCCTTACAGATTCATACTGTGTTTTATCAAATAGAGATTGATTCTTCTCAAGTTAATTCTTTTGCAGAAGAAATAAATGGTGAATCTGTAAGCTTAAACCCATTATCTAGTGACTATATTAATAATCTTCTTGAAATGGCAGATTTGATTGGAAGTGCTATGAGATGAAAAATTTAATAGAAATAGAAAATCTTTCAGTAAAATATGAAAAAATAGAAGCTATAAGAGATTTAAATTTAACTATTAGAGAAGGAGAATATATAGGAATAGTTGGGCCTAATGGTGGTGGAAAATCAACTCTTTTAAAAACTATATTAAAACTTGTAAAGCAGTATAAAGGAACGATAAAATACAACGGAACTACCTTAAAAAAATCAGGTATTAGGATGGGGTATGTTCCTCAAACCAATGAACTTAATACGATGTTTCCTATCACTGTAGAAGAAGTTGTTTTAACCGCAAAAATACCAGCTAAAAGAACATATTTTCATAAGTACACAGAGTCGGATTACAAAGAGGTAGAAGATGTTTTAAAAACAGTTGGAATTCATCATATAGCTGAACGTCAAATAAGTGATTTAAGTGGTGGAGAATTTCAAAAAATGTTAATTGCTAGAGCGCTTGCTTTAAACCCTGATATACTCTTTTTAGATGAACCAACATCAATGGTAGATATAAAGGCTCAAAAACAGATTTATTCAATAATTAAGCGCATGAGCAAAAATATGACAATTATAATGGTCACCCATGATGTAAAAGAAATTATGAAATACACAGACAGATTAATTTTCTTAAACAAAAATATCTTAGCTGAAGGAGACCCAGAGGAGGTTTATCGCTATGAATATTTAAAACCAGTAAGATTAATTAAAAGACACAAAAGTAGATTAGAGGTGTCAAAAAAATGATTGAAACTATTTTAAAATATCAATATTTACAATATGCAATAATAACTAGTGTCTTAGTATCTATAGTTTCAGGGATAATTGGAGTTGTTATTGTGGAGAAGAAACAAGTTATGATGACAGGTGGTATTGCGCATACATCCTATGGAGGTGTAGGTCTTGGATATTTATTAGGATTTGAACCTATTTTAGGAGCTTTTATCTTCGCAATTGCGGCTGCGCTTGGAACTAATGTTGTTAAAAATAAATTAACTGGAATAAGTGATGTAATTATCGCCATTTTTTGGTCCTTGGGTATGAGTTTAGGTATTTTATTTATTGGTCTTATTCCTGGATATCCACCAGATGTTACGAGTTATCTTTTTGGAAACATTCTAGCTGTTACTACCTTTAATCTGATATTGATGTTTATTATAACTATAGTTGTTACAACTGTTATTATTATGTTTTTTCATGATTGGAGAGCGCATTTATTTGATCCTGAATTCACTAAAATTATGGGAAAACCTACAAAATTAATGGAAAATGTAATGCTTATTTTAATTGCTTTAACAGTAGTTGCCTTGATTCGTGTAGTAGGAATTGTTCTTGTGATTGCTCTTTTAAGCATCCCAGGAGCCACTGCTTCCTTACTCACAAGAAAATTACATTTAAGAATGCTTTATGCTATTGGTTTCGGTTTAATATTTACATTATTTGGTTTGGTAATCTCTAATCTAACTAATCTTTCATCTGGAGCTGTAATTGTTGTGTTTGGTTTTATATTTTATATTACGGTTTACCTTATAAAAAAACGAATCACAAGGGTTAAAAAGGAAAAGGTATAATTATGAAAAAGCAAAAATTGGTTGATAAAATCATGAGTGCTGGATTAAAAAATACTAAGTATAGAGTTTATATGATTGACTTGTTAAGTAAATCAGAGAAATTGATGTCTGCTCAAGATATCTATCTTGAATTAATGAAGAAGAAAGTTAATATAAATTTATCTACAGTTTATCGAACCCTCGATAAACTTGTAGAAACAAAAATTATTAATCGCGTTCAAATGGAACATGAAAAACAAGCCTTATTTGAATATAACAGAAATATTCATCATCATTTCTTGACCTGTCTTGGTTGTAATAAAATAATACCTATTTATGAATGTCCTTTAAAAGATTATGAAGAACAACTACAAGAAAAAACAGGATTTATATTAACTGGACATAGTATTGAATTTTATGGTTACTGTAAAGATTGTCAAGAAAAATTAAAGATTAAAGAAAATTAAATATAAAAAAGATAATAGTATTAAAGTAATTATTATGATACTCTTATCTTTTTTAATAAATGAGATAATACATGATATAATATAAGATAATATTATTTGATTGAGGAGCTTATGAAGAAAATACTAATTATTATTGCATTTGTAATAGCTACCATTATTTTTCTTTTTTTTAATGGTTTTTATTGTGATGTGAACTCTAATTTTGATTTCTGTGAAATTAGTTACACACCTATTACTAATGATCAAGAGGGAATAATCCAAAGTGATAAAACTTTGGAGGTAAAAGATTCAAGTGATACCTTTGATTTTACAACGACATCAATTCATATATTTAAAAACTTAGAAAATCAAGGGATTCCTTATGTGGACGCAGAGGAATTTCTCTATGTAATGCATGAAGGATTGACTTATTACCATGTAAATATTGATGATGAATTCTCTTTAACCTACAAAGTTAATTACAATAATATTCCTTTTAATAGATATACATATGAAATGGATTTAGATGCATCTGAAAATACTATCTATTATAACGATGTTAGCTTTGAAGGTGCTTTTAATGTTAATCCTAATATTGACTATGATACAAACGTTTCTGTAATTGGGGGAAATTATCAAGGTGGTGTAGCTTCAGAAACCATTGATTTAGATGATTATGATATTGATATCGTAGAAGAAGATGGAGTATATTTTATTCCCATGTATCTAGCTAACCTACTGTTCACTGGAAATAGTCTTAATGTTTATCAAACAGATGATTATTTATATATAATAAGTGATTTTAATGATAAGGAAGATTTATTTACCCATCAAGTTATCGAAAACTCAGAAGTTGAAGCTAATATAGTAAAAAATACCGTTAATTATACTGCATTGTTTTTTGATTATTTTTATGGATTAAAGGAATTTTTAGGAGTAGATTCTTATATAAATGTATTTGAATCATTAGGTTTTTATCAAGTGAATACTTTAAAAGAATTCGATGAAAAATTATCTGCTTTTATCTATACTTTAAATGATTTGCATACATCGATAATTGATTTTGGATATAACGGCGATGAAGTAATTCCTGCAAAACCTAAAAATGATAGTAAAATATGGAAGGTATACAATGTATATATGAGCGATGCTTGTAAAAACAGAGATTATGAATTCAAATTTACTGAATTTGATGATTATTATATTTTAGAGCTCAATGAATTTACTTTAGATACAGTTAATTATTTAAAAAACAATTTAGTTAATATCGATTTAGCTAAACCAATATATATTGATTTAGCTTGTAATTCTGGAGGGAACTTAATAGCTGTATTTGAAGTTTTAGCTTATATGACCGACGAAAAAATAGAATTTAGATACAAAAATCCAGCATCTGGAGAGATATTCATAAATTATTATAAATCTAATTCCGATATTAATTTACCAGATCCATTTTATTTATTTACTTCACCTTTAACTTATAGTGCAGCTAATTTATTTACGTCTTTGGTTAAAGACAATGAATTAGCTACTATTATAGGAGAACCAACTTCTGGAGGAGCCTGCTCAGTAATTAATACAGTACTACCGAACAATTTAGTTATGACTCATTCTAGTTTGATGGAGATACTAAATAAGAATGATGAAGTTATTGAAGATGGAATAAGTACCGATTATGAAATTAATTATAGTTATTCTTTGGTAGATACTTTAGACTACATCTATCAGTATTTTGATACATTTGTGATTAAGGATATCACAAGTAATTACAGTGATAATCAATTAAATTTAGATTTAACCGCATCATATTTACCAGAAGGTATGACTTTTAATAATTATCAAATCATAATTAAAGATACAACTTCTTTAACTATTTATTCACATGATGAGATAGATGCATTAGAATTTCATTATGATAAGTTATTGGATACTTCACAAAGCCATTATCAAGTAGAAATATATGTCAATTATGAATATAAAGGGATAAGTGTTACAGACAGAGTATATCTAGAAACTATTCAATAAGTAAAACAAAAATACGGTAATTTATCAAAATTACCGTATATTTTTTAAAAATATTACTAATTTATATAAACTGAATCAGTATCATTTTTAAATAACTTTTTAGCATCTACAATAGGTAAAACAATCGGTGGCATTAAAGCTGTGGTTGTTAGATTAGTTGTGATAGATCTCAGGTAAGGAAACATAATGTTAACAGCTTCAATCTTTAAAAACTCCATTATTTCACTTTCATTTTCTATATCTTTGAATTCAAAAATTCCTCTAAATTCTACGAATAAATCTACTGGAAAAGGATATAATTCAGAGTTTTTTACAGATAGGATTAATGTTGTAAAAAAGAGATTTTGATTAATTTTTCCAGTTCTTCTCGAAAGTGTTGGTTTAAGTTTAAAATTACCTGGCTTTAAATGATTATTTTTAAATTCCAGTTTTTCAGTAACAAAAGTAGTTCTAACTAATTTATACATATGTATCTCCTTTTCTAGTAAATGCTTAATAATTTAAATCAATTTCAGTAATTTTTTCAAGCTTAGATAAACAATCAATTTTTGAATCCCTTAAGTCATTAACCTGTCTTACCCACCAAGAATCATAGTTTGGAGAAGTAATACCTGCTTTATAGATTTTTCTTATATAAGATATAGCCAATTCTTTAAGGATAGCTTTAATAGAAGAATCCTTTATATGAATAGATAATTGTAATGAAACATCAGTCACTGTTTCCATACACTTAATATAATCAGATTCATTTTGTTTATGAACATAAGCTCCTAAATAAGTGGCTAAAATCATAGACCAATATAGATGATTTAAATTTGTCATATCAATAGTTCTTGTTTTAAGAGAAAATATATTTTTTATAAAGAAATCCATTGATTCAGTGTGTTGATAGATATCCGTTACTTTAGGAACGAATCTTGCTACTTTTTTTGTTTCTAAAATAATCTCGTTAGTTATTTCATCGCCTTGATATAAATCATCAATAAACGTCAACAACCTAATCTCATTTAAAGATGTGTTAATATAATCAACTTTTTCATTTTTTAAAAGAGTTAAAAGTTTTTCACATTTATTTATATCTGGTTCATTTAAAAAAGCAATATTAAAACTAGCGACATGTCTCAAAGCTTTTGATTTTTGAGCGGTGAAATGAACCAAATCTAAACAATTATTTAAAATAGATAAATCAATAAGTTTAATAAAAAAATCAATATCTCTAGTTTCACTATCTATATATTCACTAACAATACGGTAAAATGCAAGTTGAGGATTAGTAAGATTTAGTAATTTCTCTTTATTAATTATAATTGGGTATTGTTTATCTAT
>CAZSZZ010000057.1:0-8138 GCA_964611005.1 uncultured Candidatus Izemoplasmatales bacterium
ATTTCTTTTATTAATCACAAATACAAGTATATTTCTTATTTTCGTATACAGTATACAATCTCTCATAAAAAAGACTAACCAAAGAGGTTTATCAAAAAAAACTTGGAAAAGCAATAAGGCTGTTATTAGTAAAAAACATTCTATAATCACAAGCATAGCCGCAAAAGAGGCTAAGACATTTTTTAACACTTCAATATATGTTTTAAATGTCGGATTTGGACCTGTTATTTTAATTGTTCTATCCATAGCTAGTATATTTTACGGAAATAGTATTAAAAGCTATTTTACTGCGGATTTAGGATTTGATTTTGGAATGGAAATTATAGTTCTAATTATTATCGGCTTTACTCTTTCAATGGTCTATTCAACTGCAATTAGCCTATCACTAGAAGGAAAACATTTTTGGATATTAAAATCTTCTCCTATTAAACCAAAAATTATAATGTATGGAAAAATGCTTTTTAATGTTTATTTAGGATTGCCTATAGGGGTCGTTTCTGTATTATTATTTTCATATAGTTTTGACTTTTCTCTTTTATCGACTTTAGTAATTATGCTATTTGTAATTAGTCTATCATTAGTTGTAACAGTATATGGATCTCTTATTAATTTATTTGTTCCTAAATTTGAATTTTCTAACCCGGCTGAAGTTGTAAAACAAAGTGCTGGAGCCTTATTTGGTTTATTTGGTTCCTGGATTATTTTAGTTATTGATGGATTGATTTTTTATTTCACTACTAAGTCAATCAGTACAAATTTAGGTATAATATTGATGGCTTTATTCAATTTTATATTGTTTAGTATTATAACTGTTTTTATAGAAAAGAGGACGGAAAGCCTTTTCATAAAATTCGAGGTGTAAAACACCTCTTTTTATCGCCCATTTTATTTGTATTTTGCAGTAAATATGTTATAATCTTATTGATATGAAATTAATATATTATTAGAAAGGAAATTAATATGGCTAAGTATGTTTATTTATTTAAAGAAGCTAACGCAAGCATGCGCAATCTTCTTGGTGGAAAAGGTGCGAACCTCGCTGAAATGACAAATCTTGGTATGCCTGTACCTCAAGGTTTTACTGTTTCTACAGAAGCTTGTACACAGTATTACAAAGATGGTGGACGTATCAACGAAGAAATTATTACTCAAATTTATGATGCATTACATAAGACAGAAAAAATTGTAAATAAAACATTTGGAGACAATGAAAATCCATTCTTAGTATCTGTACGCTCTGGTGCTAGAGCATCAATGCCTGGTATGATGGATACTATCTTAAATCTTGGATTAAACGATGATGCTGTTGAAGGATTAGCAAAACAAACGAATAACCCTCGTTTTGCATATGATTCATATCGTCGTTTTATTACAATGTTTAGTGATGTTGTAATGGAAATTAATAAGAGCAATTTTGAAGCTATTTTTGATGCAAAGAAAAAAGAAAAAAATGTAGAACAAGACACTGATTTAACTGCAGAAGATTTAAAAGAAATCGTAGAAAGCTTTAAAGCTAAATACGAAGAAATCAAAGGAGAACCATTCCCACAAGATCCTAAAGAACAATTGATTCTAGCTGTTGAAGCAGTATTTCGTTCATGGGATAACCCAAGAGCTAATTACTACAGAAGAATTAACAATATTCCTTATGAATGGGGAACAGCTGTTAATGTTCAATCAATGGTATTTGGTAATATGGGGGAAGATTCAGGAACTGGTGTTGCCTTTACACGTAACCCTTCAACTGGAGAAAATGTATTCTATGGAGAATATTTATTCAATGCACAAGGTGAAGATGTAGTTGCTGGTATTAGAACTCCAAAACCAATCTCTGAATTAGAAAAAGATAATCCTGAAGTTTATAAACAATTTCGTGAAATTAGTACTAAACTTGAACATCATTACAAAGATATGCAAGATATGGAATTTACCATTGAAAAAGGTAAATTATATATGTTACAAACAAGAAACGGAAAAAGAACTGCTCAAGCAGCTTTAAAAATAGCTATTGATATGGTTAAAGAAGGACTAATAACTGAAAAAGAAGCTATATTAAAAGTAGATCCTAAACAACTAGATGCCCTATTACATCCAACATTTAACCCTACTGCCTTAGAAAAGGCTGAAATCATCGCTAAAGGATTAAATGCATCTCCAGGTGCAGCTACCGGTAGAACAGTGTTCTCAGCTGAACGCGCTGCGGAAATGGCAAAAGATGGAAAACCTGTTATTCTTGTTAGACAAGAAACTAGCCCTGAAGATATTGAAGGTATGGCAGTAGCCGCTGGTGTACTTACTAGCCGCGGAGGTATGACAAGTCACGCGGCTGTTGTAGCTAGAGGGATGGGAACTTGCTGTGTTGCTGGTGCTGGTAGTGTTAAAGTTAATGAAGAAGAAAAATACTTTGAAGTTAATGGTAAAAAATTCTATGAAGGAGATTATATCTCTCTAGATGGAACTACTGGTAATATTTACGGTAAAAAAGTTGAAACTCAAGATGCTACAGTTAGTGGAAACTTTGCTACTCTTATGGAATGGGCTGACAAATACAGAGCTCTGAAAGTAAGAACTAATGCAGATAATCCAAGAGATGCCAAAGTAGCTTATGAATTCGGAGCTCAAGGGATTGGACTTTGCCGTACAGAACATATGTTCTTTGAAGGCGATAGAATTATGGCTATGCGCGAAATGATTGTTTCTAAAACTGTTGAAGAAAGAAAGAATGCTTTAGCTAAGATTTTACCTATGCAAAAAGAAGACTTCGTTGGTCTTTATGAAGCAATGCAAGGTTATCCAGTAACTATCCGTTATTTGGATCCACCTTTACATGAATTCTTACCAACTGAAGATGAGGATATCAAAGAATTAGCTAATGACATGAATATATCATTTGATGAATTAAAAGCTACAGTAGAATCACTTCATGAAACTAACCCTATGTTAGGACATCGCGGTGTACGTTTATCAATAACATATCCAGAAATCGCAATTATGCAAACAACTGCAGTTATCGAAGCTGCTATTGAAGTAAACAAAAAAGGCGGAAAAGTTGTTCCTGAAATTATGATTCCACTTGTAAGTGAAATCAAAGAATTGAAATATATCAAAGATGTAGTTGTTAAAACAGCTGATGAAATTATTAAAAAAGCTGGTGTTGATTTAGAATATTCTGTAGGAACTATGATTGAAATTCCTCGTGCAGCTATTCTAGCAGAAGAAATAGCTAAAGAAGCTGAATTTTTCAGCTTTGGAACTAATGATTTAACTCAAATGACTTTTGGTTTCTCTAGAGATGATGCTGGAACTTTCTTATCTGATTATTATGATAAGAACATATTTGACGTAGATCCATTTGCTCATGTTGACAAAAAAGGTGTTGGTACTTTAATGAAATGGGCTGTTGAAAATGGACGCAAGGTACGTAAAGACATGAAAATGGGTATTTGTGGTGAACATGGTGGCGATCCTGATTCAATTGACTTCTGTCATAATATTGGATTAAGCTATGTATCTTGTTCTCCATTTAGAGTACCAATTGCACGCCTTGCTGCTGCTCAAGCTAATATTAGAAATCCTAGAAAATAGAGTGAAAGAGTCTAAATATTTAGACTCTTTTTTTTAGGGTTACATTTTATTTTCATAATATAATAAAATGAAAATTTTTTATTGATTTATTTGCTTACATAGGTTGACACTAATATATATATTATATATAATTAGTATATACTTAGTCGGTTGGAAATCACTCATACGCGCTGCACAATAATATAAAGGGAATCAAGGTCTTTTCCGTGTTGAAAGCCTATTAGTTTAGGAATCCTAAAGAATTGACAAGAGATGCCCACGTAGAAGGTAGATGTAGTCTGCCAGAGTGATTTCCAACTGATTAAGTATTATTTTTATGGAGAATTATTATGTTAAGAATTATAGGTGGAACTTTTAAATCAAGAAAGATTAAAGAAGTTAAATCAAGAAAAACTAGACCTACAACTGATAAAAACAAGGAGGCTGTCTTTAATACACTGGGACAGTATTTTTCTGGAGGTAGGATGCTAGATTTATATGCTGGAAGTGGTTCTATTGGTATTGAAGCCTTGAGTAGAGGAATTGAAACGGTTGATTTCGTCGATAACCTTAAATTAGCTTGTAAAACCATTAAAGAAAATCTTGAAATACTTGATATTCTAGAGAAAACATCTATTAATAGGATTCAAGCTATTCCTTTTCTTAAAAATGCAAAGGAACCCTATAATTATATTTTTGCAGATCCTCCATACGCTTTAAATCAATACCAACAAATATTAGAAATAATTATTTCTAGACAATTATTAAGTGATAATGGTATAATTATATTTGAAGCAGATAGAAATACTGAATTACCTGAGAAAATAAATAATTGTTTTAAATATAAAGAAAAAATCTTTGGAATAACAAAATTTGCGTTTTATAGAATGGAGAATAATAAATGAGAATAGGATATTATCCAGGGACATTTGATCCAATTACATATGGACATATAGATATAATCACAAGAGCTGCAAAATTATTTGATAAATTATATGTTTCAATATCATTTAACCCAACTAAAAATCCTCTTTTTTCAATAGATGAAAGAGCATATTTAGTAAAGGAAGTATTGAAAGAAATAACCAATATTGAAGTTATTCAATCGAGTATATTAACAGTAGAACACTGTAAAATATTAGGTGCTAGCCATATAGTAAGAGGCTTAAGAGCTGTTACAGATTACGACTATGAATTTCAACTTAATAGTATCAATAGAGAAATAAGCTCTGAAATTGATACTGTTTTTTTAATGACTCAGGGAAAGTATTCATTTCTTTCATCGTCATCTGTACGGGAATTAGCTGAATTTGGCGGAGATGTTAGTCCTTTTGTCCCTGATATAGTTAAAGAAGCTATAGATAAAAAATTCAAAAAATAATATATTAATTTTTAACACAAAAAATCTAAAATAATTCTTTACAAACTGGCCCTTACATATTATAATATTATGTGCGTGTGACTCGGTAGCTCAGCAGGATAGAGCAACGGCCTTCTAAGCCGTCGGTCGGGGGTTCGAATCCCTTCCGAGTCGCCATAAGTTTATTAAAGTCAGTTTTCTGACTTTTTATTTTGACCCGGTAGCTCAGCAGGATAGAGCTGCGGCTTCCTAAGCCGTCGGTCGGGGGTTCGAATCCCTTCCGGGTCGCCATTAATTTGGCTCGGTAGCTCAGTTGGATAGAGCAAAAGCTTCCGGAGCTTGAGGTCGGGGGTTCGAATCCCTTCCGAGTCGCCACTATTATCTAAGTTTATTTCTTAAGAAGTAAACTTTTTTTTTAAAAAAAAAACACCCTTTCGGGTGTTTTCAACTATTTTATCATTTTTCTTAAAACTGATTCAGCTGCTTTAACAATTGGATAAGCCGCTGGAGAACCTGTTAACATAGGTTGTGTACCAATCTGTGAAACCATAATATCAGATACAGTCATTTTGTTTTGAATAATAAATCCTAGAACATTAGTTAATTCACCTACTGAATTACCACCAATAACTTCTCCACCCATAATTAAACCGGTTGTTTTATTAGCCACTAATTTTACAAATTGATAATGACCATTGTTTAATTTACCAGGATGTCTATCCATTCCTTTAAATGAACCAGTTATAATAGCGAAACCTTCTTTTTTAGCTATTTTCTCAGTAATACCAGCTACTCCAAATGCAGTATCACCAATTACAGTTGAATAAATACCTATAGTACCATTGAAAGTTCTTATTGTATTTAATTCATAAAGGTTCATAGCTGTAACTCTAGATTCTGCACAAGCTGTAGAAGCTAACATGATGCCTGTGATTTTTCCAGTTATGAAATCACGTTTTTGAGCACAGTCACCACATGCATAAATATCTTTCTGATGAGTTCTCATATATGAATCCACTTTAATAGCACCTTGATTATTGATACTAATACCAGATTTTCTAGCTAATTCTACATTAGGTTTGTACCCTATTGATAAAATTACAGCATCAACTTCAAGTTCTGAACCATCTTTGAAAACAACTTTTTCAACTTTTTTATCACCAACTAATTTAGTAACGAATCTATTTGTCATAATCTTAACACCATCATTAGTTAGTGTTTCTTCAGCTATCTTACATCCTTCTTCATCAAATGTGCAACAAAGAATTGTTTCCATTGATTCTATTAAATAAATTTCCTTGCCAGTTTTTCTCAACTCATCAGAAACTTCAACTCCGATGAATCCAGCGCCTATTACAGCTATTCTCTTAGCTTTCTCCATTTTTTTAATCACAGAATCAAGATATACCTTATTTTTAGGAATTGTGAATACATTTTCAAGTGAAGTTCCTTCAATAAAATTAGGTACCCAAGGTGTAGATCCAGTTGCGATGATTAATTTTTCGTATTGATATGATTCTCCGTCAATAGTGACAACTTTATGTTGTTCTGAATCAATCAATTCAATTGTGTTAACAATAATTTCCACGCCTGCGTTTATTAATCCTTGATCAGGCAAAACGTTTTGTTCTGATGAATCTAAACTACCGAAGATGTATGGAATTCCACATGGAATCATAACCTTCTTTTCTTTTCGAAATAGTGCTACAGACTTATCTGGATATGAAAGTTTTGATGTTATTCCCGCTACCAAACCCGCTGCACTACCGCCGATGACAATAATGTCTCTCTTTTGCATGTTATTATCTCCTTTATTATATATATTTGGGTTAGTTGAACTAACTAACTTTATAATAATAATTAATAGTTATTTTACAGTGTAATAATAACATATTATTGTGTATTTTTAAAGGGAAATTTATGACAAAAGACAATAAAAATGCTTTCATTTTATATTTTAAATTTATATCTTGACTTTTCAACAAATAGTTATATAATATAAGTATGATTATATAATCATATAGTAATATATTATAAATTAATATTTGACAAAACTATCAAAATAATATTACGATTACATATTACAAGGAGGTAAAAATTGAAAATATTTATTCCTTCAGAAGATCATTTGGGATTAAATAGTCAAGTGTATAAAACAGTTATAAATTCTCCTTATTATACTATAATTGATTTTCAAAATAATAAAATCAAGAAAGTTATCAACATCGATAATGAAGATAACACGAAAAACATATCTGATATAATAGATATGTTTCTCAAAAATGAAGTTGATATTATAATTTGTAATGAAATTAGTAAAGACATATTGAAAAATTTTATTAAATTAAATATAAAAGTGATTTCTAAAAAAACTGGAAGAATTGCTAATGTTTTTCATGATGCGCTTCTAAATATGTGATATGATAACCAAATTCAGAATATCTATAAACTAAATTTATTAGTATATTTTTAATGCTATTATGAAAAGGAGAGTTATTATGGCAAAAAATTGGTACCCTATGATAAATAAGAATACTTGTACTCAGTGTATGTTATGTGTAAATTTCTGTACTCATGGAGTTTATAGCGTAGATGATGAAGGATTTCCTTTAGTGGAAAATCCTGATAAATGTGTAGAGTTTTGCCGGGGTTGTAGTAAGATTTGCGATACAGAGTCAATTACTTATTATGGTGATAAAAAATTAAAAGAGGAGTGATTTATAATGATTAAAAAAGGATTGTTATTATGTGTGTGTCAAGGAAATTGTCCGTCTTTTCAAGAATTAGATGAATATGAGGCTCTTAATAATATTAGAAGAGAAGAGTTGGTTGAATGGGTTGGTCTTCATCCTCAACTGTGTTCTACAGACGGAGACAAATATTTAATAGAATTATTAAAAGGTGCAGATGTAGATGAATTGTATATTGGAGCATGTGATCCTGTAATGCAAGTTAAAATGTTTAAGGATGCATTTTTAAAAGCAGGTTTTTCAGTTGACAAATTTCATCCTGTAGAAATTCGAAATTTAAATACTGAACAAGTAATAGAAAAATTAAAAGCTGCTATAAACTCTTAATACAGATATATTATCAAAAATCAAAAAGCCCAATTTATTTAATACGAAAATCGGGCTTTTATTTTTATATAAACATTATTTACAATACAAATTTTATGTATACATGTAGGAAAATTATAATATTATATAATTTTTAA
>CAZSZZ010000058.1:0-8032 GCA_964611005.1 uncultured Candidatus Izemoplasmatales bacterium
TGTATTTTATCTATTAGTTTCTTTAAAGTTATTTTTCCTTTTTTCCTATTAGGAATGATATTTATTTTCATCATCTCTTTGCGTACTTCTAAAAAATCTTTAAATATAGAATTTTTAAAAACTGATTCTATAAATGTTAAGAAATTAATTTTAATTTCTATATTATTTTTACTAATTGTTTTTTCTATAATTAGAATCATAAGTTTTATAATAGTATCCGTTATTATAATTATTTATTCAATTATTTTTGAAAAAGAGCTTTTTAAAAAAGTAGATTATTACTTATTAGGTACTTTTTTATGCTTCTTTATTTTCATTGATAATATATCAAATATACAATCATTTGTAACATTTTTAAATAATTTTTTATCAACTGATCATAAGATATTTCTATCTTCCATATTGTTATCACAAATAATAAGTAATGTCCCAAGTGCTATATTAGTTAGTGAGTTTAGTAATAGCTACAAATATATACTAGTAGGAGTCAATATCGGTGGTATGGGAACTATGATAGCTTCTTTAGCAAATTTAATTTCTTATAGATTTTATGCAAAAAATTATGATGGTAAAAAATATCGATTGAATTTTATAAAGTATAATTTAATTGGTTTAATTCTAATGACTGTACGTTTTTCTATATTTTATTTTTATCTGTGATTTATTATATATAATTATAAAAATAGGTATATTTTAAAAGAAATACCTATTTTTTATATTAATCTTTTAATTCAAACGTCGTAACGCTTTTAAAATGCGTTGAGTATATGGGATTGCTTTCAAAATGTAGGGTTGTGTGTATTGGAATAACATACATTCACTAAAAACGCTATAAAATCAATACTTACTATCTGCCCCGAGTGTGTTGTCTATTGTTTCCTTTTTATATAAAACTCGTAACAAAATAATGTATGCAAGTAACATATAAAAGCCAAAATATGTTCCCATAATTTAAGTTTTAGCATAACACTATATAATTCAATAAAAAAGGTGATTTCCTATAAAATGGTAGGAATATCACCTCTTATAATTTGCCTTTAAATAGCTATATTTAGCGTTATTTCAATTCAAGCAATGTTACGCTTTCAACATGCGTTGTTTGAGGAAACATATCTACAGGTGTAATTCCCATTATTGTATATCCACCTTGAATCAAATATTCTAAATCTCTAGTTAAAGTTGCTGGATTACATGAAATATATACAATTTTAGGTATTTTCATATTTAACAATGTATTTATAAACCGCTTACTACAGCCTTTTCTAGGAGGATCTATTATAATTCCATCAAAATGGAATTTTTTCCATTTTTGAATAACGACTTCTGCATCTCCTACTTCAAAGAATGCATTTCTTATATTATTAATTACAGCATTTTTCTTTGCATCAATTATAGCTGATTCAAAAACTTCTATTCCAAACACTTTATAAACATTTTTTGCAAGGCTTAATGCTATAGATCCAATCCCGCAATAAGCATCGATTATTCTATCTTTACTAGTAAATTTAGCATATTCTAAAGCTTTTGCGTAAAGTCTCTCTGTTTGAATGGTATTCACTTGGAAAAAGGATCTAAATCCTATTTCAAATGTATTTCCTAATAATTCTTCCGTTAAATAATTTCTTCCATAAAGTAATCTTATTTTCTCTGGTGAATATGAAGACTCATCTATAGAATTAACAACACCTATCCCTTTAACAAGTGTATTGGCTGCGGCTATTTTATTTGCGAATAATTGTTCGAGTTTGAAAGAATTCTTTGCGATATTAAACAATAATATAATTTCTTTATGTTTATAAGATTCTCTAATAACACAGGATTTTAAAATTCCTTCATTTGTTTCAGGATTGTATGCTTTTATATAGAGTTCATTTGCTATATTTTTTATTAGCTTTAAAACATCAAAAGATTTTTTAGACATTGTAAAGCATTCTTCTAAATCAACTACCTTATGAGATTTTGCCTTAAAATATCCGGCTTTAATTCCTTTTTCTCCTTGAGCAAATTTAATTTCTACTTTATTTCTATAATAATAAGGATTAACCATACAGATAATATCATCAACGACACTTGGATCTTGTTTTAATTTTTTTGCCATTAAATCTAATCGGTATTTCTTAAATGCAACTTGTACATCATAATCCATATGCATTAATCTGCATCCACCACATTCATAGAAATGCTTACATTTAGGAGCTAATCTATATGGACTTTTTGTGAATAATTCCACAACCTTACCAAACCCATATCTCTTTTTCCGCTCAATAATTTCTATTTTAGCAGTTTCACCTTTAAGCAAATTTTCTACAAAAACAGTATAACCATCCTCAAGCCTTACAACACCTAATGCATCATGCGTTAAATCTATGGCTTTAACTATGTAATTTTCTCTTTCTTCATTATCCATTTGATTTATCCTTTCCTAACATCAGGGCAAAAAACACTATATCACACATTATATTATACCACATTTCTTTAATAAATATGTAAATTCATCAAAAATAAAACTCGTAAATTTACGAGTTTTAAATTAATTTTGAATTTTTATTAAAGATATACCAAAGCGCTGAAATAATCATTCCTACTCCGGAAAAAATATATAACGCAATAATAGAAACTTTAGAAATCAGCACCCCACCTAAAAGGCCTGAAAGCGGAATTAATGCTTGAGAAAAAACGCTTAATACACTCTGAACTTTACCTAAATGTTCCTTATCAACTTTTTTTTGAATAGTAACATTAACTGGTACATTAAAACTAACACTCATAAATCCCATTAGAAACATTAATATCAAAGTAGTTACTAAAGTCACATTAATATCCACTATATTCTTTTGATATAAAGACATAACAACACCTATCAAAAAACATAATATAACAAATGAGATTAAAGAAAAATTAATCTGTTTATGATATTTCTCTTTAGGTTTTTGAGCCGATAAAATTAATGACATAATGATTCCCGAAATTGAACTCGCAATCAATATGGCAGAATACCAATTTTCAACTGACATAAAACTATCAAATAAATAACTTTCTTCAGTTTTTAATCCGAATTCTATAAAATATGGCATAGCATTTTCATAAATAGGTGAGATAAAGAAATTTAAAAACAATGCTACAACAATAATGACAAAAATCAACTTAAATTTAAATACATATTTAACTCCAGAAATAATATCCTTCAATACTAAATTCAAAGTAGTTGTTTCTTCATTTTCCTTAACTTCATATTTTATAAAAATCTCTGTTATACCTGATATTATATACGCAACTCCATTTATTATAAAAATATAATATATACCTATAGTTGCGTATAAAATACCTCCAAGTATTAAACCTATAAGATTCTGTAAATTCATTGAGCCTTGCATATAACTAGAAGCTTGTTGCAAGTCTTCTTCATCAACTATAAACTTTAACAGTGATTGACTTGCTGGTTGAAAAAAAGCAGCGTTAATTCCCAATATAATAGCCATAATAAAGATAAGTACAATTTTAGTTCCCGGATTATCTGTTAGAAATATAACTAATCCAACAACTAAAATGGTAAACCCTCTAATAAAATCAGTAATATACATGGTTTTGACTTTATTATGGCGATCAGCTAATACCCCACCAAAAGGCATTAATATTAACAAAATTATTCCAGCCGTTAACAAATAATATCCCTGAATTAAAGGGGCGTTATTCTCACCAACATATGAAGTAGCTAAACGTAGAACATATAAACTCATTGCGAAATAAAATAAAATATGAGCAATATTTGAAACTAAAACTCCGCCAAATAATAAAGCGAAGTTTTTATTTTTTAAAACATTTTTTCTTGCCACCTTTTCATTTCCCATGTTGTTCCTCACTTCAGTGTGTTATTCAACGATAATTTTAACAATATCCCCATCTGCTGATTTAATATTAACAATTTCTCCAACTACTCCTGCATTTATCATTTGAATTAAAGCGTCAATATCTATATCTAAATCTTCTTCATCTATACGAGTTAATTTTTTGTTTTTTAGAAGTTTAGCGAATTCAATTGGTAATTCAATTCTAACTTCATCTCCATCCTCAGAATCGACTAAAACCTTTAACATTTTAAATTGATCTTTCTTTTTCGCAGGAATAATTACTTCAGATTCTTTCTCATTATTTGACAAAGCATTCAATAGCTTTTCTGCTTCCTCTGCAGAGATTATACCTTTAGACAATAATTCTAATATTTTCATTCTTTCTTCTTTAAGTTCTGTATTTCCCATTATTCTGTCCTCCTTATTTTATTTTAGATAATAATTTAGTGGCTTCTTCTACGCTTAATTCTCCGCTGCCAATTTTATCTAAAATTTCTTTTTTTGATGGCCCAGTATATTTTTTATCTTGTTCATCTTCAACTGAAGTAGAAGAATATCCTAATTGCTCTATCACTTCCTCCAACATCTTTTTAATCGTTGGGTAAGACAATCCCATTTCTTTTTCAACCATTTTAATATTTCCGCGATTTTTAACAAATATTTCTATGAAATATAATTTTTCTGTATCTAAATAATTAAATTTAGATAATGTAAAACTCCCCTGTATTTTTGTTTCACAATTTGTACATTCTAATTCAGTAACAACTAAATCTCCATGACATACAGGACATTTGGAAATCACTGGATATTTAGCTAAATTTTTCGTTGCGTGTTTAGCTACAGTTTTAAGTATACCTAAATTTTTATCAAAATTTATTTTTGACATATTATCCTCCTTATATGGTTTTAATCAATATTTTCTCTCCAGAATGAGAGTTTACATGAACCTTAATTCTTTTATGTGATATAAGATTCATTATTTCTCTTTTATTAAGTAGAATATCATCGCTGTATTTATCAATTTTAACTAGTGATAAAATAATCTTTAGAAAAATAATTGGAAAAGGAATTAAAAATACAAAATTTAAGAGCCTACTAACAACTTTTTTTTCTGGAATAATTATTTTAAATTTTATAAAATGAGCTTTGCTAAAAATTTGGATCCGATTTTTATCTTGCTTTTTATATAACTCTTTATAAGCCTCTTTAGAAGTTATTTCGTTATTTTTAAGTTTTGTTAATATTGATATTTCCATTTTTACCTCTTTTCTTTTATTAAATATCAACCACAATAAATAACTAGTTAATGAAAATGGAAGAAAATCAAATATAAGAACATCCACAATGCTTGGTCCTCTACTAATAGCGAAAAGTTGTATTGATTCGTCTATTCCTGCAATAAGAATACCAATCCCTAATACTTTCGCAAGTGACCCATTCCATTCTTTAACTGTAAAAAACCAAGAAATAGCTAATACTGTATATTCAAATCCATGAGCGAACTTTCTAACTATATGATGCAACACATCAATATCTATAATGTTATTCTTAAATAATGCATTCAAAATATTATAAATACTATTTGTAATACCATAACTTAATAAACTTGAGTCCGAGCCAGAAATACATGACATTGAAAATACAAATAATGTCAATATTAGTGAAATTGATAAAGTAGTATATTTCATAGTAAGTCACCTCATATAATGAATTATATCATATTATAAGTTAACAACATTAATCAATTTTATTTCTTAATTAACGTTTCATATCTTTTAACAAATCCCAATAATTACACGATGTAGTGAATAGAACCCATCTATCAATCGTATTTTTATTATTTTGATCATTACAACACTTCATTTTAAATCTCATAATAACACCCTCCTTAAATTCATTTCTTATATTTGTTAATCAAAATATAATTTCCCTGAATATATTTTATTACCAAATTAGATTTTCCTACTTTAATCAATTTTTTTATAAGCATTATTAACTTGCAACTTAATTATATCAATAATATCTACTTTGTCAAGCATTTATTTAATTTCTTTTATTTTTTTATTAAAAAAAGCCGTTTTATTAGGCTTTTTTATTATTTATTTTAATATTGATATTAATTTTATTGATTTTTCTGAAAATATTTTTTCATTTCAAATATTATATCTCTTATTTCAGCTGCTCTTTCAAAATCCAATTCTTTAGCATATATGAACATTTGTTTTTCTAACATTTCTATATTTTTAATAATTTCTTCGTTGCTAAGTTTATCAAAATCAACCGTTTCTTCATCATTCTCTGTTTTAATTGATATTTTATCATGAATAGCTTTTAAAATTGTTTTTGGTGTAATAAAATAGTCTTCATTATATTTCTTCTGAATTGACCTTCTTCTATAAGTTTCATTAATTGCTTTTTCCATTGAATTTGTTATTTTATTTGCATACATTATTACTTTTCCATTAACATTTCTAGCAGCTCTTCCAATTGTTTGAATTAAGGATTTTTCGCTTCTTAAAAATCCTTCTTTATCCGCATCTAAAATTGCGATAAAAGAAACTTCTGGTAAATCTAATCCCTCTCTTAATAAGTTTATACCAACTAAAATATCATATTCGCCTAATCGCAGCGCTCTTATTATTTCCATCCTCTCTAATGATTTAATCTTTGAGTGCAGATATCCAACCTTATATCCTAAACTTTTAAGATACTCTGTTAAATCTTCACTCATTCTAATTGTAAGCGTAGTAATAAGTACTCTTTCATTTCTTTCAATTGTTTTGTCTATTTCTATTAAAAGATCATCTATTTGATTTTTAGCGCTTCTTACAAATACTTCTGGATCTAATAATCCAGTTGGTCTAATTATTTGTTCTACAACCTTATCAGTTCTTTCTAACTCATAATCCCCCGGAGTAGCTGATACATAGATAACTTGATTAATCTTAGAATTAAACTCTTTAAAATTAAGCGGACGATTATCTAAGGCGCTTGGCAAGCGAAATCCATAATCAACTAAAGTTTGTTTTCTCGATTGATCTCCGTTATACATCCCTCTTATCTGTGGTATTGTCACGTGAGATTCATCTATAATTAATAAGAAATCCTTTGGGAAAAAATCAATTAAAACAGATGGAGTTTCACCCTTCTCTCTTAAAGCTAAATGCCTCGAATAGTTTTCCACTCCAGAACAAGTTCCCATTTCTCTCAATAATTCAATATCATACATAGTTCTTTGTTCAATTCGTTCTGCTTCTAATAAAAGATTATTTTCTTTAAAATATTGAATTCGTTCAATTAGTTCTTCTTTAATTCTTTTTAAGGCTTCTTCTAATTTGTTAGCTTGAGTTAAAAAATGAGATGCTGGAAATAATGTTAAAACATTAAAATCTTCATAAATCTCTCCAGTTATAATATTAAACTCTCTTATCCTTTTAATTTGATCAAAATCAAATTCTATTCTTATTCCTTTATGTTTATTATATGGAGGTAATACTTCTATTACATCTCCGCGAACCCTAAAGCTTCCTCTAACAAAATCAATATCATTTCTAATATATAATATATTAATTAGGCGTTTCAATAATTCATCTCTTGTTAAAACATCATTACGCCTCAATGTTAACATACCGGCTTTATATATTTTCGGATCACCAATACCATATATACAAGATACGGAAGCTACTATTATTACATCTCTTCTTTCTAATAAACTAGATGTAGCTGCGTGACGCATTTCATCTATTTCATCATTTATCTTTGCATCTTTTTCAATATATATATCCGCTCCCGGAATATAAGCCTCAGGTTGATAATAATCATAATATGATATAAAATATTCCACTCTGTTTTCTGGAAATAACATTTTAAATTCGGAATATAATTGTCCAGCTAAGGTTTTATTATGGGCCATAACTAAAACGGGACGATCAAATTCACTTATTACATTTGCGATGGTATAAGTTTTTCCTGTACCAGTCGCCCCCAGTAATACCTGTTCTCGTTCATTGTTTTTAATATTATTAACTAATTCTTTAATAGCCTTGGGCTGATCTCCTTTAGGTTTATACTCAGAAACTAATTTAAAAATACCCATTTAATCCTCCATAACTAGTATAACATATAATAATTAATTTTATTTATAAATAAATCTTTACATTCTATTAAATTTTTACAGCTTCCAT
>CAZSZZ010000059.1:0-7839 GCA_964611005.1 uncultured Candidatus Izemoplasmatales bacterium
AATGTAACATTTTTAGGTATAATTATATTAATATTTGGAGATGGAATATGCTTGAATTATTTTTTAAAAGAAAATATTTTTACCCTGATGATTATAAAAAAACAGTCTATGATATTAACTTTAAAAATCTTTTAGAAGATAATATCCGAATTATCATGTTAGATTTAGACAATACATTAATACCATATGATGAAGAAGATCCTACAAAGAAAATTTATTCATTGTTTAGAGATTTAAAGCAACTTGGTTTCGATGTATATATAATTTCTAATAATCAAAAGGGTAGAGTAAAATCATTCGCAAGACAGGTTGGAGTAAGATATGTATATAGTGCAAGGAAACCTTTTAGATTAGGGTTTAAGCGCGCAATTCGTTATGCTAATTATCCAAACCCGAACACTGTATGTTTAATTGGAGACCAATTTATGACAGATGTTTTAGGTGGAAAACGTATGAAATTTAAAGTTATTGTTGTGGATACTTTAAAAAGACGAGGAGAGAAATGGTTTACCAAATTTAGTAAATATTTAGAAAAGAGGATACTTGATAGACTACGGAGAACAGATCCGGATTTCTATTTCAGAATGAAGCTTGACGAGAAGAGGTAGAAGATGAAAGAAATTTATTGCAAGGGTTGCGGAGCGTTGATACAGACAACGGATAAAACAAAACCTGGTTACATTAGTGAAAGCATGTTAGAATCTTTTAAACCAAATAACATGATTTGTCAAAGATGTTTTAGAATTCGACATTATAATGAGGTGTACCCATATACCGTATCAAATACCGATTATTTAAAAGTAATTGAAAAAATAAAAGAAGAAGATGCTCTAATCGTAAAAATCGTTGATATATTCGATTTTTCCGGTTCTTTTGTACCTGCAATAAAAACTTTAACTGGAAATGAAGATGTTATTTTAGTTGGTAATAAAATGGATTTATTACCTAAGAATGTAAAACCTAAAAAAATTCTAAACTGGTTAAAAATAATGTTGGCTGGTCAAGGGTTTACAGTACTTAATTCTATACTTGTATCTTCGAAATATGGTGATAATTTTGATTTATTAATGGATATGATTAATAAATATAAAGGACATCGAAATGTATACATTGTAGGTTGTTCGAATGTTGGAAAATCAAAACTTGTCAATCAAATTCTAAAGCGTTATTTAGGAGAACCTGCTGACGTATTAACTGTTTCTATTTCACCGCAAACTACAATAGGATTAATTGGATTTCCACTCTTAGATGGAAGTATTATCTATGATACTCCAGGGGTTATTAATAAACACCAATACATGCATTATTTAACTAGATCTTCATATAAACTAACAGTACCGAAAAAAGAGATTAAGCCATTGGTATTTCAATTATATGAAGGACAGACCTTATTTTTTGGAGGCTTAGCTAGACTCGATATTATTAGTGGAGAAACTGGAGATAAAATAAGTGTTATCACATATTTCGCTAATACACTAAATATACATAGAACAAAAACAACTAAGGCAGATGAGTTATATCGTGAAAAACTATATACTTTATTAAGCCCTCCTTTTTCACCTGATGAAGATGTACCTAAATGGGTTTATCATGAATTTCGCATTCGAGATAATCAAAAATATGATATAGTTTTCTCAGGACTTGGATTCGTGACATTAAGGGCTCCTTTCCATATTCGTGCATACGCTCCGTTTGTGGTTGGAGTTTATATTAGGTTAGCTATTATATGATATCTAAATTGTTAATAAAGGATATTGAAGATTATCTCGCAAGAAATTTCAAAAAAAATTCTCATAGATTAAACCATATTTATAATGTTAAAAAAGTCGCAATTGCATTAGCTAAGTTATACCATGAAGATTTATCTAGTGTTATTGTGGCTTCTTATTTACACGACGCAACTAAACATTTAAGTTTAGAAGAGAATATAAACATTGTAGGTAATTTAGAACCCGAAATACCACCTGCATGTTTACATGGATTTAGTGCTAAAATTTTAGCGCAAAAACAGTTCAAAATAAAAGACAAGGATATTTTAAATGCAATTCAATATCATTGTACTGGTAGAGCAGGAATGTCGAAATTAGAAAAAATAATTTTCATAAGTGATTATATCGAAGAAGGAAGAGATTTTAATAATAAAGAAATTAAAGATTTAGCTTATGTAAATTTAGATAAAACTGTATTAAATATCATGTTAGCCACAAAAACATATTTATTGACTAACAAACAAGCATTTTCACCGTTGACAGAAGAAGCAATAAAATATTATCAAAAAAAAATGGAGGAATTGAATGGATCTTATCCTAAAAAAAGTATATAAAGCATTAAAGGACTTAAAGCTTCAAGATATTATTATCTATGATTTTAGGGGGTATTCTCCTTATTATGACTATCAAATAATTTCTAGCGCTACTAATGAACGCCAAGTAAATGCTGCGATTAATCATATAAAACAAGTATTACCTGATGGTTTTGATTTTCACATTGAAGGGCAAGAATCAAAACGTTGGATTCTAATTGATTTACATTCAATTATAATTCACGTAATGCATAAAGAAGATAGAGAGTTTTATCAAATAGAAAAAATATTTTACGAAAGAAAGACTATATCTATAGACTTAGAGGATTAATATGGAATATGATTTATTAGCTACTTTTTATGATTCATTTATTGATAAAGATGTTTATGAAGAGTATATTAAATTAATTAATGAATATACTTCTTTTGGAAGTGTTTTAGATATTGGATGCGGAACCGGTACTCTTTCTATTGACCTTGCGAAAGCTGGATATAAAGTAGTAGCTACCGACCTATCCGAAGAAATGTTACAAATTGTAAATTTAAGAGCTAAAGAGGAAAATGTTGATTTAGAAATTGCATTGTATGATTTATTAGATCCTATTGATTTTTTATTTGATAATATTATAGCTTCTATGGATGTAATAAATCATTTAACTGATTTAGAAGATGTAGAATTTGGTTTCACTAATATTTATAATTCACTTAAATCTAATGGAATATTTATTTTTGATGTTTTAAGCGCTGAATATATTGATGCCTTAGATGGATATAAGGAAATCGACGAAGAATTTCATTTTTCTTGGGAATCTCATAAGGGAGATAAGGAACACAGTATAATTCATACTATTAGAGTTAAAGTTGATAACGAAATAGAAGAATCTGTCATTTATGAAGTAACTCATGATTTTTCAGAATATGAACGCATTTTTAAAAAAGTAGGATTCACACAAATTGATAAAAAAGTATTACCCGAAAGAACGATTTATGTATTACATAAAGAAGAAGAATAAACGCAACTGGTTTTAGTTGCGTTTTTTTAAAAGGATATCATTTTGGTATTTGATTCTTATCTGTTACAATAGAATAGAAGGGAGTGAATAAATATGCAATCAAGCAAAGTTATAATTATAGGAACGGGACTTGTAGGTATGAGTTATGCCTATTCATTAGTCAATCAAGGAGTAGTGGAAGAACTTGTATTAATAGATATTAATAAAGATAAAGCCATAGGAGAATCTATGGATTTGAATCATGGATTAGCATTTTCACCGCGTAAAATGAAAATATATGCAGGAGAATACAGTGACTGCTCAGATGCTAATTTAGTAGTTATAACAGCGGGAGTTAATCAAAAAGAAGGAGAACCAAGACTTCATTTGTTAAATAGAAATGCTAAAATTATGAAATCAGTTGTAAAAGAAGTAATGAATTCAGGATTTAATGGTATTTTTTTAGTTGCGACAAATCCAGTAGACATTCTAACCTATGTTGTTTGGAAAGAATCAAAATTACCATCTAGTCGTGTAATTGGATCAGGAACATCACTAGATACAGCTAGACTTCGTTATGAAATTTCTTCATTGATTAATATATCTGTTCGCAATGTACATGCTTATATATTAGGAGAACACGGTGATTCGGAATTTGTTTGTTGGTCAAATACATTTATTGGGGCTAAACCAATACTTGATGTAATTGAAGATATTGAAGAGATTGAATTTGAAGATATGGATAGAATTTATAATAACGTAAAAAATGCAGCTTATGAGATAATTGAAAGAAAAGGAGCGACTTATTATGCAATAGGTATAGCTTTAGTTAGAATTACTCAAGCTATTTTAAACAATGAAAACCGTATCTTACCAATTTCGGTATTAAATGGTGGGGTTTACGCTGTAGAAAAAGATGTCTATATAGGACTTCCTGCAGTTATCAATAAAGATGGAGTACACCATGTTGTTAAATTGAAATTAAATCAAGAAGAATTAGATAAACTAAATAATTCAGCTAATATATTAAGAAAACATTTAGATGATATGGACATTTAAAAAAACAGTTTTTACTGTTTTTTTTTTAGAAGAAAAATAAATAAACTTCAGTAGTATGTTATTGAGGTGATATAAATGGAACGGATAAGAAAATATATAGGTTTTATTATACTTATTATAGGTTTTTTAGGTTTAATTATTTCAAATAAAGATTTGTTTCTAAAAAAAGAAAATAATATTCCTCAAGAATTTTCCAATGAATTAATTACTGAAATAGAAGAATCTTCTAATGAAGAAATGATATATGTAGAAGTTAGAGGAGAAGTAATGTATCCTGGTGTATATAAAGTAGAACCTAATTTACGGGTTGTAGATGTTATAAACTTAGCAGGAGGATTCACAAAAGATGCAAATACTTCAACAATTAATCAAGCGAGTAAAATAAATGATGAAATGATTATCGATGTGGGGAAAAAACAAACTCCTTCCTTTAATTATATTGAGACAGTTAAGATAATGGTTGAAATAAAAGGTGAAGTAAATAATCCAGGACTTTACAATTTATATCCAAATTCTAGAATAGTAGACTTAATTGAAGCTTCTGGAGGCTTAACCGCTTTAGCAAATATATCTTCAATAAATCTCGCAAAACAGCTAGAAGATGGAGAAACAATTACTATACCTAAAATTGAAAATGAAGAAAAAAATACTCAAAGAATGATTTATGTTGAAATTGCTGGTGAAATTAATAATCCAGGAGTATATTATATACCAGAAAGCTATAATTTAGAGGACTTAATATATATCGCTGGAGGAGTAACTGAAGAATGCGACATATCAAAAATAAATTGGAATATAGTACTTGTTTTAGGTGCCAAAATATACATACCATCTTATAGTGATGAAGCTCCAATTATTGAAGAAGAAACTAGTTTGATTAATATCAATACAGCTGATATAGAAACACTGATTACTTTACCAGGAATAGGAAATATCTTAGGGGAAAGAATAATTAATTATCGAAAAGAATTTGGGAATTTTCAATCAATCGAAGAAATTATGTATGTTTCTGGAATAAAAGAAAGTATATATGAACAGATTAAAAAACTTATTACAGTATGATGCAGGTAAATTTATACATGTTGGAATCTTAGTTTTGTTCTATATTTTAAGCAAAACATCCTATCTCGCAATAGGATGTTTTATAATTGAATTTATCATAATATTAAAGCAATCAAAGAGTTTAATTATATACGCATTAATATTTATAATTCTTATAACCTTTCGTATTTATTCAATAGATAAAACTGATATTTCAAATAATGCTTTAATTGAGGGAACCATAATTAGGGTGGAAGAAAAACGGTTTTTATTGCGTTCTGATTTTAATTATCTCTGTTATTATGATGATATAGATTCTTTGTCTCCCGGGATGACGGTACAAATAAAAGGAAAAACATTAGATTATGAAACATATCAAATTATGAATACTTTTGATTATGATTTATATTTAAGAAGCGAAAAAATCAAAGCTGTAATTAGCATAAATAAATTAAATATCAAAGAATCTCATTTTATTATCCAAAAAATACCATATATGATTTCTAAATATATAGAAAAAAATTATACTGAAGAAAACCAAATTTTCTTAAAACTCTTTGTTTTAGGAATTCAAGAAAATAATAATAATATATTATTAAAAGATGATATTCGTCAAATTGGTATTTCACATTTATTTGCGATATCTGGGCTTCACTTAGGACTCGTTATTGGGTTGCTGAACTTCCTTATAAAAAAATTATATATTTCAAAGCAATTTAACCAATCGATTATACTAGGTTTTATTATTTTATATAATATAATAACCGGGTTTAAAATAACTATCTTAAGAGCTTCATTTTTAGTTATAGGATTATCTTTAGTAAAAATATATAGAATATTACTTACAAGAACAGACCTCATTACATTTTCATTCTTAGGATTTACGGTGTTTAATCCTTATATTATCTATAATCTTGGATTTGAATTATCATATTTAATTGTGCTTGTTTTAATCTTATCTTCATATTTATTTAAAGACACAAATAAAATACTATCAATAATCAGAACAACTATTCTAGCTACCTTATTTAGCTTGCCGCTTACTTCTAGCATAAACCATGAAATAGGGTTGGTATTTATCTATGCAAATATTTTCTTTATTATATATGTAACTTATATATTTTTACCTATGACATTTTTAATATTATTTTTACCTTTTTTAGAACCATTTTATTCGGTACTTACAAATATCTTTATAAAAGCAGTAATATTTTTTAATGAGATAAATAAAACGATTTATTTTACATTTCCAAATAATCTTTATCGCTTTCTATTTTGGTTTTTATTAATTTTAATTTTAATATATTATAAAAATTTAAAAAAACGTTTGATTATAACTATAAGCCTAATTTTGATATGTATATCTTCATACATTTTTCCCTTTGGAGGAATTAATTTTGTGAGGTTTTTTGATATTGGTCAAGGTGATGGGGTTCATATTCATGATGGCATTTGTAATCTGATAATAGACACTGGAGATATCGATGACTATAATCATATTATTCAATATTTTAAAAATTATAATATCACCAAAATAGATATTATTGTAATATCGCATTGGCATAGCGACCATTATGGAGAACTTGAAGATTTAGCTAAAGAATTTAATATAGATAAAATTTATGTTAATCACAATTTTGATATCGATTTAGATTATATAGTTATTAATAAAGGACAAACTTTTAATTGTGGAAAAGCCAAATTTCAAGTTATTAGTGCTAACCATAATGATATAAATGAAAACAATAATTCTTTAGTGATTTATGGAATTATTGGTGGTAATAGTTATTTATTTACAGGTGATATCGAAAAGGAAATAGAAGAGGAGTTAGTCGAAAAATATCAATTTAAATTAGATGTTTTAAAAGTTGCTCATCATGGGTCGAATACTTCAAGTATAACCTCGTTTATAAATATGACGCAACCAAAAATAGCTATTATCTCAGTTGGTAAAAATAACATTTATAATTTTCCAGGTAATGAAGCCTTAAATAGGTTAACCCAAGGGGTTGAAAAAATATATAGAACAGATAGAGACGGAACTATAACTATTTATTATACTAATATATTCCAAATTAGAATAATAGAAATATATAGACACATTTGTCGTAGAAAGTATATTTTAAGCTGGCTGTAAAAATAAAATAAATATGATATAATATATTAGGTGGTTAAATGAATCCAAACTGTATTTTGCTTTATGGTGATGATCAATACACTATTAAAAAGCAAACTAATCTAATTTTAAAAAGCAGCGGTATTTTAACTCAAGATATTGAAATATATGATTATGAAGAAGATGGTTTAGAAAGCGCGATACAATCCGCGATGACTTTACCTTTTTTGGCGGAACAAAAAGCAGTTATTGTTAAAAATTGTATTTTTTTAACAGACCAAAAAAATATTTCTTTAGAAGAATCAAACTCACTAAAACAATATATAAGT
>CAZSZZ010000060.1:0-7677 GCA_964611005.1 uncultured Candidatus Izemoplasmatales bacterium
CCTTTGAATAACAGCTTGCTTCTTCTCATCTCCAGCTAAAACTATTTCTCCCTTTTGTTTAGCAATTTGATTTTTCTCTTCAACTATCAAAATAAATTCTTTAATTGTCTTTTGCACTGTTTCATCAAAGACAATATCTGTTGCTTTTGCTACTAAATCAGATACAATTTCACTGGATTTATTTATATCGTCTTTTACATCTTTAATAACGTTAGCTAGATTCTTACTATCCTTAAACTTTGATGTAAAATATAAAATCAATGTTAAAATATTGCTTATAATTAAAATTGTTTCAAGATTTGTCATTTGTTTTCCCTCCTAAACGCTTATATATATTAACTTGTGAATCTTCTAATCTGGATACTCTGTGTTCTAAGACATTAACATCTTTTTTTAAGGCTTTTATATCATGACCATGCATTTCAAGTAAGTTTAACATTTTAATATTTTGTTTCTCTATTTTTTGAAGATTAGTTATAATCTCATCGTTCTTACTTTTATTATTCTTTTCTTGTTTATTAAATTGTTTAATTGTAGTAAGCACTACTACAACCATAGTTACTATCCAATATATTAAATTTTGCATGCGAAATATATCAATTAAATTACTCCAATCCATTTTGCTTCATCTCCAATAGATAATCTTCTAAATACTTTAATTGATCCTTTATCTCCCTTATATATTTTTTACCTATCTGGTTATTCCAATTTTGTTTGTATATTATCATTTTTGTGTACCACGGTTCCTCTACAATAAGCTCATACTTACCTGTATTCTTGTAATGCTCCAACATGCCTCTAATTCTAAAAACATGATAATGAGATTTTAAGTTTTTATTTGCTTCATATCTCATTTTTCCATATTCAAGTTCTGCTTCAATATGATTTAACATAAATTCTTTATCGTCATAAATTAATAATTCATCTAAAGTTTCCATAAACATAGGATTAATATATATAAGCGTTCTATCTATGCTCATAATATTATCAGCGGCTGATCTATAATAAGCACTAATTGAATTATCGAATCTTTGTCTTTGTATAAAACTTTCTTTTGAAAAAATAAATAAATCATATCCTCCAACATTTAAATACATATTCCCCAAAAACTCATCTAAAACAACTGTTACATCTGTATCACTGTTTTTGCTATTTAATCCATACGCAATAGATCCTCCATAATATAAAAGGAGTATTACCGTATTTGGGAACACTCCTTTTATAATGTTTATTAATTTAATCATTTATATCTTCTTCTACTATTTTAGGTATATTTGGTTCTAATACATCAAAATCATCAAGCGCATCTTCAAAGCCTATAACATTTTCTTTAAGCCATTTATATCCTTGAATAATTGGATTAACATTTAAAAAAGATTTAAAATCCGAATACGGAATCAATACATCTATTTCTTCTATAGGTTCTTTTTTATTAGCTCTTGCTTCCTTTGATAAGTAAGATGCTACACAAATTGTTATCTTTTTATTTGTGTAGCTAATATTAAAAGCTGTTATTCTATGATATGAAGCGTTTATTCCAAATTTAGTGCTTAATTCTTTAATTATCGCCATATATTCTTCCTACTTTCTTCTAATTCTATAAACTGTTACTGAAATACTATCTGGACTTCCTATAGTCATTCCAGGATTTATATATAAAGCTCCTAGGTCTCCATGAAATGAATGTGCAAACTCAACCATTTTAATAGATGCATCGTTTTGTCCATTATTTGTAGTGATACTTTTTCCATACGCAATCCATTGTTGCGTATCAAGATAACTTGCTTTAAAAGTCGGTGATATTTCAAAATCAATTACCTTTGTAATACCACTAGATATTGTTGGCCCAGTTACATAGCTATCTTCAATATAAAATAAATATTTGTTATTCCCTGATGATTTAGTATGCGTTGTATTCTCTGTGTTTACGTGATGTGATATATATGATCCATATAAATTCGTGTATGATGAAGTCCTATAATACATATATGTATCTGATGTATCCGCTGATGTTCCTTGAGTAGAAGCTATTACATGAATTTTATAAATATAGTTTGGGTCAAAATCATATGCAAAACTATGATAATAAGTTGACCCTTGATAAAAATATACTTTCTCAAGTTCTCCTCCTATCTTAATTACAGATGAAGATCCTCTTGCATATAAAACTTCATCACTATAATCAAATGCAAGCTCTCCAACATAAGTCAAATTTGCTGTAGTTGGTTTTGAAGTTCCACGTTTAATTCTAATGATTGCCATTAATATGTACCACCATCAATAACTGATGAAGGTTGTAAAACCTTGCTGGTATCTATTCCTAATTTATATGAGATTTTAGTTGGAGTGTAGTTTGTATCTACTACAGGGAAATATACAATCGCATTTGATATTACTGAATTTGTATATGCTGATTCACTGCTTGCTAAAGCTGTACCTGTTGTATCTATTATTTCTGAGACCTTTACATTTTCTAGTTTCGTCCTTTGATCTGCAGTTAAATGCAAGTTTGAGGAAACATGACTATTAAAGGTTGTCGAAGATACTCCACCTAATCCTGATAATGTAATAGAAACAGCTCCAGTTGACCCGTTAACACTCGTTACTGCATCAGTTGGAGTTAATAATTCTTGCCAGTTGGATAAAGTTGAATAAGGAGACCCTTTTAGAATGAAGGACTTGTTTAAGTCAGTTCTAACCGCAACGTCCCCTTCTTGTGCGTTGGATAAAGCAAGCATAGCTGATTCGCTTGATACAACATAAGTATTAGTCATAGCTATTTTAGGTACTACACTATCAGCTAATTTTCCGTTACTATCTAGTATTGGTATTTCTCCTTCATCAGTTCCTGTATCTTTTGTCGCTGCTGTCCCTAAGTTTAAATCTGATATTTTTGAGTCTATTTGATCATCTACCTTATTTACTCCTGGTATTGATAAGTAATCCGATTCAACTAACGGATTAGATGATGAAGCTATTTTATTCGCTTTTGCTATATATAAATGCTCACCAGTAAAATCTACTAATGGTTCTCCTGCATTGACTGCTCCGGATTCTCCAATTAACGGTCCTGCTCCGGATGACGTTCTTCTCTTTATTTGTATTGTTGCCACTTGATTTCCTCCTTATTTTTTCATGAATACGCTAGTAATATTATGTAATGTGCTTCCACATGTTAATGTAACTATATTATTTTCATAGACTACATTTAATGAATAATCTGCATTTCCATATCTATATGCTATAGATGTGTTAGATCCTATAAATAAAAACAATGCCTCTCCTGGAAATGTTACTACCACTGAATTATTTATTGTTACATATAAAATTGATTCACTTAACTCTCTTGAATCTATCCCTGAAAAACGATATGTTCCTGGAGTAATAAGCGTTAATGTTTTTCTTATTGGTACATAACTGTTGTGTATCTCATCTTTTAAACTTTCTATTTTATCTTTATCATTGATTATTTCTTGTCTTTCGTAATTCGTTAAAGTTACTGATGTGGTTGTTTTGACATAAGCACATAAAACAAGTTCATATAAGCCATCTGTTGTTAGTAAATTAGTAATGGTAAGTGATGGATAACTTCCGACTTGTTCTTTTAGATATAGACTTACATTATTATTTGAGGTATCCACCCCTAAAACAACGTATCCATATTTATTTGAATCTGGTGTAATTCCTATTGTTGTTTGGTCTTCTATGTAAATTATTCTTCCATAAACTGATACATATCCATCACTAAATGTAATCGTATTATTGGCTAATGTATAATCACATTCGCCTTTTAATCCCTTCAATATTCCTACATCGCTTGAAAAGAGAAAATGATATAAATCTGCATCTATTTTTGATGTTACATTTCCACCTTCAAATGTTATTTTTTGTAACCCCATTAGAACTCACCTCCATCGATGTCTGTATTGGTTATTGTTATATTGCTCGTTAGCCTACTACTTGTATTTTTACTTAATAATTGTATTTTTTCTGTTAATTTCACTCGGTACTCTCCTAACGTAATCTTTGCGTAATTCATTGAATCCTTGAATGTAATCCCTGTGATTACTGATTCATATGTTTTTCCTTTATGGATAAATGATACATAATCACCTAAATAAATATTAGTAAATGGTATAAACACCTTATTTTTCATATCAATTGTAAATGTAATATTATGATCAAGTTTTGAAGTTACCATTTCACTTCTTGCTTTGGTTTCTAGTGTTTCATAATCGTTATCGGTATAGATAAAGCTTTTAGCCATAACACTTGTGTATCTATATTCTGATAAACTATTTTCTGTAATATCTCCATTAGTTAATAGATAAAATGTTTTAACAGATTTATATGTTTGATTATCACTTCTTGGATAAAATATTACTTTATTTACAAGTTGGCTTGTTGAGCTATTCGTTTCTACATTTAAGATAGATGAAAAATCACTCTTAATAACCATACCTTGATTAACTTTAACTATACGAAATATAATACCTGTTATTCTGCCTCTAAGATATGTAACTTCTGTTTGAAAGCTAATCCCATATCCTTTTGAGACAAGTTCAAATATCTTTGACATATTGATGATGTTGTCTGACTCAAAACTAAGGCTTCCAGATACGCTTGTTTCTTTGCTTACGGTAAGATAAGATAAGTTTTGTTTCTCGTCTGAATTATTCTTGAAATAGCCTGTGATTATCTGATAGATGTAATCTGCTAAATCTCCTGTGAAACTTTCTGCTGGTATATCCAAATTAAAAATCTCCCTAAAGTCGAGAGATTTAATGTTAGTTGTATAATCATCATTCAGTTCAATGCTTTCTAATATACCAATATACGAATAGATATCTGTTTTTAAAACAACGATATCGCCTATAGTGCAGTTAATGTTCGTCTTATTTACTTTGAAGGTTGAGCGTTTTATAAGTACCATATCCAAAGCTAGTTCATATTGATTACTGACATATGCATTATCTTTATACTGAAGTGTACTACGATCTAGAAATATTAATTTCATAGCCTATATTCCTAAATAACCTTCCAAAACAGTTACTTTACATATTGACTCCGTAGCTACTCCAGGTTTGAATTCAATCTCATAATCACCATGATCAAGAAAAAGAAAGTTATCCGCTTCAAAGTCTTGTAATCCATATATGTCAGTAATAACTCCTGATTCTTCCATTACCATTTCTTGTTTACTAGGAATGGAGTTTATGGTGATAGTTATATTTTCTGCAGTTAAATATAATCTTAATGTTGATACCACTTCTCCATTCTTCTTAATTAAAAGTTCTGGATCATCAACACTGCCAACCATCTCTATTACTAAAGGTGCTTTATCTAACCCATCATTTTTTATATATATTTTCCCTTCATATGATCTAGAATAATAATAAGGATATGTGTAATTATACACCTTTCCTATGTTTGTCCCATTAGCGATAATCTCATACGACTTTTCTTTTAACCACAGCGATAGTTTTTTAAATACAATGTTACTTTGAATGGTACTAGCCACCAGTTCTGCTTTTGTTAAACTTGCAATATCTACATAACAGTATGCTTTGAATGCATCGTTTTCATAATGTAGTTTATATTCTTTGTTACTTTTACTAATAAAATCAACGAACACTTTATATCCTTCGTACCCTCTTAAAAAGATTATTGTTTCTTTAATCTCTGATAATGGTATGTTATATTCGCTTCGTGAATAAAAACGGCTATATTCTAAATACTTCATATCAAGTGAAAAGCCTAACCCACTTACTTGTGAGATAATTGTTTGATTTCTATGATTAAAATAATAGATATCACCGTATTCATTTTCTAAATAAAATTGTCTTATCAAATCACACTACCTCCTAATGCCTTATTAATGGAATCAATATCAAAGGTTGGTGATGTTGTATTAATTGTTATGTTGTTAGTGGTTGCGCTAGTTACATTTGAGTTTGTATTATTTACTGTATTATTACTTGTCCCTTTTAAATTAAATGTGCTTGAAAAGAATTCTCCAATTCCACCAAAGAAACCACTAACTTTATCAGCTGCATTTGAGACAAAATCACTGATACCATCAGTTGCTTTAGATGCTATATTTGATATACCTTCTGTAACATTACTAAATGTATCTTTGACTTTACCACCGAAGTCTCCTATCTTAGATGGCAAATCACCAATCCACTCAAATATTTTTTGAATGTATTCAACTATCTTTTCTACTATATTTAAAACTGGGTCAAGAACAGTTTTTAAAACATTGATTGCTGGAACCAAGATTGCATTTAACACTTTACCTAAAGTTGTAATTAGTGGTGATAATAATCCTAATATTTCAGCGAATATTTGTATCTGCATAATTAACGGTTCCAGTATAACGTCAAGGATTGGTGTTAAGATATCAAGTAGCATAACAATCAAGTCAATAATCACATCTAGAATAGGTTGTAAAGCTGTCATCAAAGAATCTACTATTGCAAAGATTGGTGGAAGTAACTGCATAAATGTTTCCATTAATCTACCTAACAGTTCTTTGAACTCTTCGCTTTGAAACAAGGCCACCGCAAGTATAGCTATTAAAGCTCCAATCCCAAGTGTAGCTGCGTTGATTCCTACTCCTGCGAATATTCCTGATGTACCTACTGCCTTCAGTCCGATGGATGCTACATTAAGTAATGGTCCTACTTTACCTACAACTGATAACACTGGACCAATAGCCGCAACTAGTCCAGTAAGGGTTGTAATAATCTTCTTGGTTCCTGAATCCATATTGTTCCATTTTTCAATCCAAGATTTTAGTGTAGGAATCACATTGTCTTTTACTTTAATAATGAGCTCCTGGATAACAGGTAGTAGAGTACTAGCTAGATCAACACCTAAGCTTGACACAGCTTGTTTGGTTCTATCAAGGGCATCTGTAAACTCTCCAGCTTGAGCAGCTTGTTCATTTGTAACTACACCTAGTTCTTGAGCTTCATCTCTTAAATCACTAATCGTAGATGCTTCATTAGTTAATACTGGAATGATGTCGGCCGCTACTCGTTCGCTAAATAAATCGTTAGCTACACCTAAGCGTACAGTTTCATCTTCTACTTCACTTAAAGCATCTCTAATTAACGCAAATGCTTCATCGGTATTTTTACCTTCTAAATCATCAAGAGATAGTCCAATAAGTGCTAAACTTTTCGCATACTTATCTCCATTACCAGTAGCGATATCACCTAAAATACCATTAACTTTGACAAAGGCTCTCTCCATTCTTTCAGTAGATACGCCTAAGATAGTTGAAGTATGATTCCACTCTTGTAAAGCTTCAGCTGATAACCCTAGTTTTTCTGCAGTGTCCCCAATCTCATCTGATGCATAAGCAGATTTCACTGAAAAGGCTGTTAAAGCAGAAACGGCACCTAATATAGGTACCGTAACACTTTTAGTTAATGTTGAACCAAGTTTACCAATCTTTTCGAAATTAGCATTTGCTAGTTGTTTAATTTTTGTTTGCGTTTTATCTAATTGTCCATTAAGTTTCGCAATTGATGCTTCGGTGTATTGAACATTACGTTTTAGCTTATTAAACTCTTCTTTACTCATATCACCAAGTTGAACAGCTTTTCTTGCCTTCTCAAGTTCCTGGTTTTGAGTAACAAGTTTCTTCTTTGTTTGTACTAATATATC
>CAZSZZ010000061.1:0-7637 GCA_964611005.1 uncultured Candidatus Izemoplasmatales bacterium
GCACAAAAAGTATTAGATTTTAAATCTAAAATTGAAAAAGAAATTAAAATTGAAGTAGTGTTAATTGATGAAAGATTAACTTCAAAGATGGCTGAAAGCGTTATGATTAGCGCTAGTATGAGCCGTAAAAAAAGAAAATCTAAAATAGATAAAATAGCCGCTACTTTAATATTACAAAGTTATTTAGATAGGAGATATTGAAAAATGGAAGAAGAAACATTAATTGTAGTTGATGAATTAGGTAATGAATTAGAAGCGGTGATAGTTATGACATTTGAGTCTGAAGAGTTCGGTAAATCTTATGTTGTTTATCGCTTAAAAGAAGATGAAAGTGGAGAATATTTTGCGGCTAGTTTTGATCCTTTAGATGGTCAAGAAGGAAAATTAAGTCAAATAGAAACCGATGAAGAATGGGATTTTGTAGAAGAAGTACTTGAAAGCTTTTTAGAAGATCAAGAAGAAAAGGAAAATGATATCGATTTAGATGTATGATTATCAAAGCAATGAATATCCCATTGAACTTACACCTGTAATTAAAGATATTTTAGCTGAAGCTAAGAAACTTAATACACCAATTATTCAATTTGAATCAATTAGACTAATTATAAAATATATTAAAATAAACAAATTGAAAAAGGTGTTAGAAATCGGATCTGCGATAGGTTATAGCGCTATTATGTTAGCTACTTACACAGACGTATCAATTATTACCATTGAACGCGATGAAACAAGCTATCTACGAGCTATTAAAAACGTAAAAAAAGCTGGATTAGAATCGAGAATTAAAGTTGTTTTTAGTGATGCATTAATTTATAAACTAGAGGAAGATTATCAATGTGATCTTCTGTTTATTGATGCAGCAAAAGCATCATATATTCACTTTTTTGATCGATTTAGCCCTTATGTTAAAATCGAAGGAATGGTTATTACTGATAATGTGTTGTTTCATGGGTTGGTAGAGCACCCTGATAAGATTAAATCTAAAAGAATTAAACAATTAGTCAAAAAAATATCAGCTTATAATAAATATATATTAGGCTTAGATAATTATGAAAGCTATCTCTATCATCTTGGAGATGGTTTGATGATTTCTTATAAAAAAAGGTGAAATAATGAATCTCATAGCTAGATTAAAAGATGTAACTGAAATAGAAAAATTAAATCAATTATCAGTTGACATTGTTTTGCTTGACACTGTTTTTTCTGTTAGAGTGTTAAATCGTTTTAATTTTAAAGAAATAAATGAAATAGTTTTTCATTGTAAAAACTTTAATATTAAAACATATATATCTATTAACAAAATGATACATGAAGAAGATTTAAAACCATTAAAATTGTTTTTAGAAAAAATAGAAAAAATAGATATTAATGGCATTGTTATTAGTGATTTAACTGTTTATGCGCTTGCGAAACAATTAAATCTCGAGTCTAAGATAATCTATCAACCAGGAACTATGAACACAGAAACATATTCCATTAAATATTTTGAAAAACACTCAATTAAAGGGATTACTTTATCAAGAGAAATTACCTTAGATGAGATTAAAGAAATATTATTTTACAAGACAAACTTAGAGTTATCAATTATAGGTCATGGTTATCTTGATATGTTTTACTCTAAACGCAAGTTACTAACTAATTATTTTACATATAAAAATATATCTAAAAAAGATATAATCGATAATTACAATTATCGTCTAAATGAAGAAATTAGAAAGAATGATTTTTATCCTATATTAGAGGATAAATATGGAACTTACATTTTTCGTTCTCATAAATTAATTTCATGGAATGAAATTGAAATAATTAAATCTAAAATTACTGATTTTTTCATTGAAAGAATATTTATGGAAGATGAAGAGTATTTTGACTCAATTAAGTTATATAATGGTAATATGGATATAGAATCTTTTTTAATTAAATATAATAATTATGATTTAGGTTTTTATTACAAACCAACGCAAATGGTGAAGGTGGTCTCCAATGAAAGTTGAACTATTAGCTCCAGCTGGTAATTTAGAAAAAGCAAAAATAGCTTTATTATATGGAGCCGATGCTGTATATGTTGGAGGACTTCGTTTTTCTTTGCGAGTAAGAGCCTCGAATTTCACTCTAGAGATGTTAAATGAATTAGTGTTGTTTGCACATAAGAGAAATAAAAAAGTATATGTGACAATGAATATTGTGACACATGACTCCGATTTAGTAGACTTAGATGAATATTTAATTAATTTAGACAAAATAGGGGTAGACGCTATTATTTGTACTAGTTTCGCAATAATTGAACGTGCAAAACTTCTAACAAACTTAGAAATTCATTTATCAACTCAGTTTTCAGTTTCCAATTCTTTATTAGCTGATTATTTTTATAATGAAGGTATTAAACGAGTGGTTTTAGCTAGAGAATTAACTTTATTTGAAATAAAAGAAATCAGTGAAAATACTAAAACAGAATTAGAAGTTTTTATTCATGGAGGAATGTGTGTTTCGTACTCTGGACGTTGTACTCTTTCTAACTATATGGTTGGAAGAGATGCTAATAGAGGAGGATGTGCTCATAGTTGTAGGTGGTTATATGACCTCTTTGATGGGCAAGAAAAGATATCGTCTAACCATGATTTTCAAATGTCTTCTAAGGACTTAGAAATAACCCAATATATACCTAAACTAATAGAATTAGGAGTATCTTCTTTAAAAATAGAAGGAAGAATGAAATCTATACATTATGTTGCGACAGTAGTACTTGCATATCGGATGTTAATCGATGATTATTACAATAATAGTTTAAAGGATTTAAACTACTATAGAACAGAGATAAAAAAAGCGGAAAATAGATTGACATCAATTGGATTCCTTGAAGGAGAGCCTACTATTTCAGAACAGCTATATAATAGTAGAAGTGAACAACCAACAAAAGAATTTATTGGAATTGTGAAGGGGTATGATTCTTTTAAAAAACTCGCTTTTATTGAACAGAGAAATTATTTTAAAGTTGGAGACAAAATAGAGATTGTGTCTCCTAATAAGACATTTATTCATACAACTATAAAAACATTATTTGATGAAGAAATGAAACCAATTGATGTCGCAAGGCATCCATTACAAAAACTTTATATTAATATGAGATATGAAGTAAAACCATATGATATGATTAGGAGGGTAAAATGAATAAACCAGTAGTAATCGCAGTATCTGGAGGATCATCATCAGGGAAAACAACTGTTGTTAACAGTATTTTGGCTCATTTACAAAATTATAAGATTGTAGTAATCAGGCATGATGATTATTATAAAGATCAATCAAACATGAGTATGGAAGAGAGAAAAAAGGTTAATTATGATCATCCTTTTGCTTTAGATAACGATTTGTTTATTGAACATCTTAATCAACTTATTAAAGGCCATTCTATTGAAAAACCAACTTATGATTTTGTCAAACTTAATAGAGCAAAAAAGACAGAAACAATATATCCTTCAAAGATAATAATTATTGAAGGGATTCTAGTTTTAGAAGATGAAAGAATTCGAGATTTATCTGATATTAAGCTCTATGTTGAAGCTGATGAAGATTTAAGGTTTATTCGCCGTTTAAAAAGAGATACTGAAGAGCGTGGAAGGACCATAGACTCAGTTATTGAACAATATTTAACAACTGTTAAGCCAATGCATTATGCATTCGTTAAACCAACTAAAAGATATGCGGATATTATCATACCTAACGATTACTCTCATGATGTTGCAGTTGATTTAATTAACGCTAAAATTATTACTATCTTAAATAGATAATATATGATATAATAAATTACATTTTTTAAGGAGAATGATTATGGAAAATAACTATCAATTAACAGAAGCAGGATATGAACAATTAAAACAAGAATTAGAAGAATTAAAAGGTGTTAAACGAATCAAAAATCTGGAAGCTTTAAAAGAAGCGAGATCTCAGGGCGATTTATCTGAAAACGCTGATTATGATGCTGCAAGAGAAGAACAAGCTAGAATAGAAAGTCGTATTAAAGAAATAGAAAATATCTTAAAACATTCAGAGATTATTAAGGAAAATAGTCGTTCAAAGGTAATTAGTATCGGTAAAACTGTAATTGTGAACATCATAAAAGATGGTAAAAAAATAATGGAAAATAAAGAATACACTATTGTGGGTAATCTTGAGGCTAATCCTTTTCTTGGTAAAATATCAAATGAATCGCCATTAGGAAGGGCCTTGATTGGCAAGAAAAAAGGGAAGATAGTTACCTATAAAACTGAAAGTAGACAAGAAATTACAGTAGAAATTGTCAATTTCAAATAATCTTGGAGCGGATTGATATGATAGGAATTATAGGAGCTATAGATAAAGAATTATTGTTATTTTTTCAGGAAATGACAATTGAAAAAACTGAAATTTTTGGAGACAAAACGTTTTATATAGGAACTCTAAAAGGTCATAAGGTATGTATCGCAAAATCTGGAATTGGAAAAGTAAACGCCGCTATAACAGCTACTACTATGATTTTAAATTATAATATAAGAATGATGTTAAATACAGGAGTAGCTGGTGGATTAAATCCAGTAAAAACTGGAGATATAATTCTAGCTGAAGGAATATCTTATTTTGATGTTTCTTTAACAGACATAGATGATGTTCCTTATGGAAAAATGGGTGATGACCCTTTAGTTGTAAAAATAGACGAATTTTTATTAGAAAAAGGTAAGGAAATTTGTCAAAAATTAGGGTATAAATGTACAGTAGGAAACCTTGTTTCAGGAGATAAATTTTTAACCAGAAAAAAAGAATTAAGAAAAATAATGCGCAATGTTGATAACATTCTTGGAGTAGAAATGGAGGGAATGGCAATTGCTTTAACTGCGTATAAGTTTAATATACCTTTTATTTCAATACGTGGAATATCTGATATTTTAGATACAGCTAAACAAAGTAAGACATATAAAGACATTTCTCAAGAAGTTGCAGATAAAACAACACATTTCGTTTTCCAATTTCTAGAGGGATTAAATGAATAAAATTATACTTGATAATAAGCTTCTTTATTATCAAGTTTTTTACAAAAAAATTAAACATATTTATTTAAGAGTAAAACCTAATAAGGTTATATACATTACCTGTCCTATTAAGACGTCTATAAATAGTATAGAAATATTTATTTTGCAAAATAAGACTAAGGTATTGAAATATATTTCTTTACTTGAAGAAAAGAAACCATTATATTCTAAAGATGAAATGTATATATTTGGAATTAAATTTAAAATAAAGTATCTATTAAGCCAAAAGAAAAATGCATATCATTTAGAACGAAATATAATTTATATTTCATTTAGAAAAAATGAATTCAATAACGAGTATATAGAAAAAATATATTCTGATATTCTTTATAATAAAATTGAGGATTTATTACCTCAAATAAAACCGTTATTTGACTTTAGTATAGATAATGTAATATATAAAACACAGCTAATGAGAAGCTGTTTTGGAAGTTGTATTCCAACTAAACGAATAATTAAATTAAATACTATATTAACTCGGTTTGAAGACAAATATTTAAAAACAATCTTAATTCATGAACTTATACATTTAAAAGTGCATAACCACCAAGATGAGTTTTATAATTATATAGACAAAATGGTCCCAAAATATAAAACAATTAAAAAACAATTACAAGATTTAACTAGAAAGTATGTGATTTAATGCCATTTCTACCAATAACTAGAAAAGAAATGTTAGATATGAATATCGAACAACCAGACTTTGTTTTTGTAAGTGGTGATGCCTATTGCGATCATCCTTCCTTTGGCATAGCGATAATTTCTAGAATATTGGAGCGACATGGTTTTAGTGTGTGTATTTTAAGCCAACCAGATGTTACAAAACCTAAAGAATTTTTAGAATTTGGTATTCCAAAACTAGGTTGGCTAATCAGTTCTGGCAATATTGATTCTATGGTTAATCACTACACTGTCAGTAAAAGACATAGAAGAAAGGATTATTATACACCAGGAGGCGTTATGGGTAAACGTCCAGATAGAGCGGTTATTAAATATTCTAATACTGTTAGAAAGGTAGACCCTTCTGGCAATATCATCCTAGGAGGAATTGAAAGTTCACTTAGACGGTTGGGACATTATGATTATTGGAGTGATTCAGTAAGGGAAAGTATTTTACTCGAATCAAACGCAGATATTTTAGTTTATGGTATGGGAGAGTTATCTATTATTGAAATAGCTGAAGCACTGAAATCAAGATTACCTTTGGAATACCTTACCTACGTTTTAGGTACAGTAGTTAAAACAAAAGATAAAAACTTTATTCCTTATAACGCTATATATTTACCTGAATTCAAACAAATAATTCATAATAAAATAGCTTATGCTAAATCTTTTATGATTCAGTATAATAATACAGATTCAATTTTAGCCAAACCTTTAGTTGAAAAATATAATGACATATTTGTTATTCAAAACCCTCCACAACGGCCATTGAAACAAGAAGAGATGGATGAAGTATATAACTTGCCTTTTATGAGAGAAGCGCATCCTTTGCTTGAGAAAAAAGGTCATATTTATGCGATGGATGAAGTAAAGTTTTCCATTGTCGCTAACAGAGGATGTTTTGGAGGTTGTAGTTTTTGCGCTTTGACTACCCATCAAGGACGTGTTATACAATCCCGTTCAAAAGAATCAATTGTTAAAGAAGCCAAACAGATAATTTCTAGCAGTGATTTTAAGGGATATATTCATGATGTAGGAGGGCCCACTGCTAATTTCTATAAGATAGCTTGTCAGAAACAAGTAAAATATGGTGTATGCGTTAACAAAGCTTGTATAGGATATAAACCTTGTAATAATTTAGAAGTGTCACATAAAGAATATTTAGATGTATTGAGAACATTAAGAAATCTAGATAAAGTTAAAAAAGTCTTTATTCGTTCTGGAATACGTTATGATTATTTGATGTATGATAAAAGTCCTGAATTTTTTGAAGATTTAGTTAAATATCATATTTCTGGACAATTAAAAGTAGCCCCAGAACATGTAAGTCCTAATGTTTTAAAAGTTATGGGAAAACCAAGAAGAGAATTATATGATAAATTTGTAAAGCGCTATTATGAATTAAATATAAAATTTAACAAAAATCAATTTTTAGTTCCATATTTAATGAGTTCACATCCTGGTTCTACATTAAAAGATGCGATTATTTTAGCTGAATATGTAAGAGAAATGAATTATAATCCGAGACAGGTTCAGGATTTTTATCCTACCCCATTAACATTAGCAACAACTATGTATTATACAGAATTAGACCCGAGAACAATGGAACCTATATATGTAGCTAAAACAAAACATGAAAAAGCAATTCAAAGAGCATTGATTCAATATCGTAATCCTAAAAATTACTATTTGGTTCATGAAGCGTTGATCAAAGAAAAACGAACGGATTTAATTGGTTATAAGAAGCATTGTTTAATAAAACCATTAAAAACTAAAAAATAAAAATGATAAAAATAAAATAATATAAAGATATTATTATAGTTTACATTAACAGTTTAATATTATAAAAACATAAAGCCGTAATATTATCATAAAAATAACTGTCAGCAGACGCCGCATGATTATTTTTCAGAG
>CAZSZZ010000062.1:0-2456 GCA_964611005.1 uncultured Candidatus Izemoplasmatales bacterium
ATAATATATTTCGTTTTATATTCAGTGAATTACCTAGTAGTTGTAATCCTTTTATCCATAAATTCTAGTGATTTATTTATATTACATTCTTGTATTGGAGGTTCATCTATTATTCTTAAGCTATGCTAATTATAGTTATAGTAATTATGAGCTACTTATTCCTTTTCTTTTTATATATTCATATATATACCACTAACTTAATTATAGAACCCAAAAAAGTGAAAGTTGCAAAAACCTTCACTTTTTTATTTCATAATACTATAAACAAAAAATATTATATTCATGTGTTTAAAATGTCAACTAACAGTTGTCAAAGTCAAAGTATAGTTGGTTTAATTAAATACAAAATAAATTTATAATTAATCAGTTAAAAGATATAAAAAAAAATCTTTATAGGAGGAAATTATGATTAAGAACGAACTTATTAAAAAAACTTTTTTAAAAAAAGCGATTAATTACATTGAAAAAGATCCTGAAAAGAATTTTGGACATTTAATTGAATTGGCAAAGAAATTACCTGTTGCTGACGTTTCAAAAAAACAAATCAATAGTGTTGAAGCAATATGGAATGATCCCTCTAATGTATGGCATGACTTTATAATCAAAATATTGACAAAAGTTAACCCACAAATGAGGAAAAAATTACTTGAGAATTTTGTGATTAATGCAGGAATTGGTGGAGCAGATAAATTAAATAAAAACCGAAAGAAATATAATTGTAATATTCCTTGGGCTATTTTAATGGACCCAACTTCTGCTTGCAATCTTAAGTGTATAGGATGTTGGGCAGCTGATTATAAAAAAACTGATTCACTAGATTATGATACTTTAAGTAGTATTTGTAAACAAGGAAAAGAATTAGGTACTTATTTCTATATTTTTTCTGGTGGCGAACCAATGACGAGAAAAAATGATTTATTGAAACTCGCTAGAGAACATAACGACTGTATATTTTTAGCATTCACTAATGGAACTTTATTTACTGAAGAGTTTGTAAAAGAAGTTTTAGAAGTAGGAAATCTTACTTTTGCAATTAGTATTGAAGGATATGAAAAAGAAACAGATATGAGGCGTGGGGTTGGTACATATAAGAAGGTCATTAAAGGTATGGAGCTTCTAAAAAAATACAATATTCTTTTTGGCTTTTCAACTATGTACCATAGCAAAAATGAAGATATTATTTCTTCCGAAAGTTATTTTGATTTTTTGATTGATAAAGGTGCCTATTTTGGTTGGTTCTTTACTTATATTCCAATTGGAAAAGATGCAGTAACGGATTTATTAGCCACTCCAGAACAAAGAGAGCATATGTATTATAAAATTAGAGAATATCGAACCACAAAACCACTTTTTACGCTTGACTTTTGGAATGATGGTGAATATGCTGGAGGCTGTATTGCTGGAGGAAGAAGATATTTACATATTAATTCAAATGGCGATGTTGAACCATGTGCATTCATTCACTATTCAAATGTAAATATAAAGGATGTAACCTTACTTGAAGCACTGCAACAACCATTATTTATGAAATACCATGAAAATCAACCTTTCAATGAAAACATGTTAAGACCTTGTCCATTATTAGACAATCCAGAAAAACTAGAAATGATGGTTAATGAATCAGGTGCAGTTTCTACTCAACCTATAGATAAAGAAAATGTCAGTGATTTAATTAAAAAAACCATTCCTGCTGCTGAAAAATGGGCTCCAGTTGCTGATAAATTATGGAAAAAATCACTTTCAAAGAAAAATAAGTAAAAATAATACTCCGTATATTATGCATTTATTGCGATTTTGTATTTAAATAAATTACCAGTATTTTTAAACATATTTTAATTATTTGTAGAAGGAAAGGTCTAATAATAATGAGTAAATTCTCAAAATACTACGTACTAAGATATCTAATTTTCGGAATGCCTAAATACTATTCCAAAATACGCTTTGTCATTACAGCTATATATCTTGTTTTCTATATAATATTTTCTTCATACAAAATATTATATAATCAATCAGATTTTTGGGCTTATAAAGTAATATTATTATTATCAATCGCTTCTGCAATTTTTCTTATAATATATTATTTTCTAAATAGAAGAAATTATACAAAATCAATTCTAAAAGATACTCAACCATATTTATCAATTATGCTTAATATTTTCAAAATATTTTTTATAAGTTCAAATATATTTGTAGTTATTAGTTGGAACTCAACATCTCTACCTACTTTTTATAATATAGTAGCTCTTGTCTTTGCATTGATTTATCTAACATTCATTATAATTAATATATTGATAAATGTTATTAAGATTTTAACTAGAGTAGTTAATTTTAAAAAATATATTCCTCTTTTAAAAAATAAAGAACTCATTAATTATATTGCAAATGATATTAAAGATTCAATTGATAACCAAAATAGTTAATAAAGCAACGGTTACTTGTCATATGCAATTTATAGA
>CAZSZZ010000062.1:2466-7636 GCA_964611005.1 uncultured Candidatus Izemoplasmatales bacterium
AAATAATGAAAGGAGTTTATTATGTTACCGATTCTTTTAGCAATACAAAGTGGATGGATTTATGGTGGAATCGCTGCATTAATTATTGTAGGTGCTCTAGTATACTATTTCGCCTTTTATCGTAAAAACAATTAGAAGATCAAGAAATAAACACCCTGTAAAATGGACACTTAAATAAGTGATACCTTTACAGGGTGTTTTTTTTAAAAAAAAATAAAAAGAAAATAAAAGTATGTTAAATATCAAGCCATATAATATGATTAAAATAATTTAATTAATGATAAGTCGAATATCTTCATTTAGGATATACTCTTAAAACGCGTTTTGAAACATTACATAGTAATTCATACGGAATTGTGTTCAATTTTTTACACATTTTAAGTAGAGGTTTGTTTTCTCCAAAAACTTCTACTTCTGAACCAACTGTAATATCTAAATTATGAGTTTTAACCATTATTAAATCCATACACACTCTACCAACAACTTCAAGTTTTTCGCCTTTAAAAACTAGATAGTCATTATTCGATAATAAACGATTATATCCATCTGCATAACCTATAGCTATAGTGGCTATTCTTTCCTTTTCTTCAGGAGAATAAGTTCTTCCATAACTAACAGTATCATCTGGAGAAATATCTCTAAGAGACACTACTCTAGCAAATAAAGACATAGCTGGTAAAAATTGTTTATCAGTTTTTACAGGAGGATATCCATACATAGCAATCCCAAGTCTTACCATATCCATACTATATTCCGGATATAAAATACTAGCTGCAGAATTTGAAGAATGATAAATTAAATTGTTCAATTCTGTTTTAGCTAAACTTCTTTTTAAAGCTTTAAATAGATTAAATTGATTTTTAGTAAAATCATTACGCAATCCATCTGCGTCAGCGAAATGAGTATATATTCCTTCAAAATTTATATATTTAAGATTATATATTTCTATAAGTTCATACTTAACTCTATCTAAATCATAAGTTTCATGCAAGTAAATTCCAAGGCGACTCATTCCGGTATCGATATTTACATGAATTCTTATTTTCTTTCCATACGCATTTAAAACTTTTGCGTATTCTAATGAATCTACTGTTTGAATTAAATCATATTTATGTAAATAATAAATATTTTGAGGAATTGTTTTTCCAAATATCAATATATTATTTTTAACCCCAGCTTCTCTTAATTCTATAGCTTCAAGTAAACTCGCAACTGCAAAATAATGACAACCATATTTTTCAAGCATTAAAGCTACTTCCTTAGCTCCATGACCATAGGCATCAGCTTTAACTACAGCTAAAACTTCTTTAGCCGTAGAAATTGACTGAACTAATTTATAATTATGTAATATATTATTTAAATTTATTCTTGCAAAATTACGATCTATTTCCATAGGACCTCCTATTTCAATATAGCTATTCCTCCCATATATGGAACTAATACATCAGGTATTAAAACAGAACCATCTTCCAGTTGATTTTGTTCTAATAAAGCCGGTAAAAGTCTAGATGTAGCTAATCCAGAGCCATTCAATGTATGACAAAACTCTATTTCATTATTTTCATTGCGATATCTTATTTTTCCTCTTCTAGCTTGAAAAGTTCTCGAATTAGAAACACTTGAAACTTCTTTATATATTCCAATACTTGGCAACCAAACTTCTATATCAAAAGTTCTCGCCATCGCAAAAGATATATCTCCAGCAGCTAATTTAGAGATTCTATAATGTAAGTTTAGCTTCTTCATTAAACTTTCAGCTTTATTGCATAATTCCTCGAATGAAGCATCGCTTTGTTCTTTCGTAGTAAACTGAACCATCTCTACTTTATGAAATTGATATCCTCTAATAGTTCCTCTTTCTTCTGAACGATAGCTTCCTGCTTCTTTACGGTAACATGGAGTAAACCCAAAATATTTCTTAGGTAATTCACTTTTTGATAGAATCTCATTTCGATGAAGATTAATTAAAGCAGTTTCAGCTGTTGGTAATAAAAACTTACGAGGAGATTCTCCTTCTAACCAAAATACATCGTTTTGAAATTTAGGAAACTGCCCAGCTGTTAATCCTGATTCATAATTTAATAAATGTGGCAACATCATAAATTCATAGCCATCTTTGATATGCTCATCAATAAAGAAGTTTATTAATGCCCATTCTAATCTAGCTCCAAGATTAGTATAAATCCAAGTTCCTTTACCACTTATTTTTGCGGCTCTTTCATAGTCAATTAATTTTAATTTTGTTTCTAGTTCCACATGATCTAATATTTTAAAATTAAATACAGGTTTTTCAAGGTTATAGCTAATAGCTTTATTACCTTCTTTCCCTCCAGCAATAATATCAGAATCCGGAATGTTAGGTAAGGTTAACAAAAATGTTTCTATTTTATCTTCTAATTTATTTAATTCTATTTCTGAATCTTCTATCGATTGTTTTAAACCTTCTATTTGACTAAACAATTCTTTAGTATCTTTTTTTTCGCGTTTATATAATCCGATTGATTTTGATAGAGCATTTCTTTTGGCTCTTACTGATTCGATTTCTTTTAATAGTTCACTGCGCTTTGTTTTCCAATTTAAGTATTCAGTGAAATCAACCGAAAAACCTCTTTTTGATAGCGCTTTTTTTACTTCCTTTGGATTATTCATAATCATTTTTTCATCTAACATGTCTTATCCTCCTCTTAAAAAAATCCTTTACAAAATAATGTAAAGGACGATTTATACCGTGGTACCACCTTCGTTCCAGTAATTATACTGGCTCTTATTTCCTTAACGCGGAATACGGAGATGATTAGTCTCGCTTTAAAGGTAGAAAGAATAACCTCTTTATTAGTTTTCACCAACCACTAATTCTCTACAAAAAGTTGTTTATTCATTGTCCTCATTAACGCTTTTATTATTACATGTATTATATGCAATTAAGCTAAATCTGTCAAGAAGATATGATATATATAGCTTAATTTTCCGCTTTATATTTTTCCTTTTTAAATCTTCTATATAACAAATAGATTCCTAAAATTATCATTAAAAAACTAAGATATTGCGATGGCGTTGGAAAAGAATTATATTCTGTTGTAAAGAATGGAAATAAGCTTCCTCTATCATCGCCGCGTATAAATTCGATTAATATTCTCCATATACCATAGGCAAATAAATAAGTTTCTACTTCATATGTACTTATCTTCTTAACTTTGTTTAACACAATGAATAATGTAAACAAGAATAATGACTCAAATAATTGTGTTGGATATATTGGTGTATTAGGAAAAGCTTCGGCGGCGTGTCCATGTGGAAATACTACTCCTAAAAAAGAATCAGTAGGTATTCCAAAACAACACCCGGCAGAAAGACAACCTAGCCTTCCAAAAGCATGAGCTAAAACAACTCCTATAATTATAGTATTCATTATTTTTCTAACATCTTTATTTTCATCTTTATAGAAATATTTTAGAAGAATTAAAAAAGTAGAAATACCACCTATTAATCCTCCAATAAATGTAATAGAACCAAATGTTAATTTACCTTCTTCAATTGAATGAAAAAGAGCATCGAAAAAATAAGCGAAAAACAAGGCAGAAACTAAACTAAACGCCAATAAAATCAAAAGATTATTTGCCTGTTTTCTGCTAAATCCATCTTTTTTTTCAAATCTATAAGCTACATAAACAAACATAGCGAAAATTCCTATACCAATCATAATATCATACATCTGTAATGTATACCCAAATATGTCCGGTAAAAGATATGGATACATATAATCAACTCCTTGAATTTATTATAATATATAATTATTTTTATAAGTAAAAGTTATTTTTTAAATCATAAAGGATTATTTAAATAACTCAACTACAATTGCTTTTTTAGGTTTATCTGGATTATAAAGTAGTGATATAGAATCTAATTTTTCAAGTTTTTTAACTAACAAAAAACCTCCTAGTAAATACCAACGTTGACTATAGGTATTTTCATTTACCATATAAGACACAAAAACTTGTAAGTTCCCTCTGTTTTTATGTATTGTGTCAAGAGTTCCGTTAATCTCGTAATTCTTCCAAAGTTTTATTTTCTTTTTAATAGATATAATTCGCATAATCATAATTAATATATCAACTAAGATTAAAATAATAAAAACTAAACCCCCAGAAGACATATCAGCAATAAAGGCTAAAGCAGCAAATATTACAAAAAATACTAAAAATACTTCTAACATATTTAAGATATAGTCATATCTTATAATTTTTTTTGTTTTAAATTCCATAAATTCCTCTTTCTTTTCATTTGTTATATCATAACAGAATCTCTTAAATATTTCATTATATTTAGAAAAAAAGAGGAAATATCCTCTTATATTTCACATGTTTCATCATTACAAACATGACCTTTTTCTTCTGATTCTAATGTTTTAAGTTCTTCTTTATGATTTTCATTCCAAACATAATCCAATGCTTGTTTAAAATAATCTAATTGTTGAGCACCTGAAATTCCAAATTTCCTATCTAAAACAAAGAATGGAACTCCTTGTACTCCGACTTGACGCGCTTCAGATATTTGTTGATTTACTATATCTTTAAATTTATCACTATTTAATACTTCTTTTACTTCGGTTTCATCTAAACCTATTTCTTTTGATAACTTTATCAATGTATCAAAATCAGCTAGATTTAGTCCTTCAGAAAAATATGCCTTCATAAATCTAGTAGTTAATTTAGCTTCTAACCCCAATGTATTAGCGTATTTAGCAACTCTATGTGCATCAAATGTATTTGTCATTTGCATGATATCATAATTATATACTAATCCAACTTCTTTAGCTGCCGCGGTAAACATTTTAAAGCGCTCTTTAGCTTGTTCGGGAGTCATGTTGTGGCTCTTTGCAAAAGCTACTTCTGGTGATTCAGTCATTTCTTTTGAGGCATTGGGATTTAACATATATGCCTTATAAATTACTTCTGTTTGATCTTTATGTTTGAATTCTTTTAAGGCTTGATCAAAACGTGTTTTTCCGATATAACAAAATGGACAAGAAAAATCAGACCACAATTCAATTTTTAACATTATTCCATCTCTCCTTTATAAGATTATCTTATAATATTATCGATTATATGTCGGATTTATGCAACTAATTTGCTCAAAAATAAATGTTATAGTTTTACATATTAAAATAAAT
>CAZSZZ010000063.1:0-7536 GCA_964611005.1 uncultured Candidatus Izemoplasmatales bacterium
GTCTTATATCTATTCATTGAAAGTTCTTCCCCAGTTAATCCGTAGTATTTACCAAGCCTAGATAAGTCATCTCTATTAAAATAAACTCCTCTTTCCACAAAATTATTCATTAAATCGTATATTAAATTAAAATTAAATAATAATTTGTGACAGTTAGGATAGATCCAAATAAATATTGATATAAAGAACCTGTTTTTTTAGCCAATGAAAAGAATATAGCACTCATAGCGGAACCTAAACTAATAACAATAACCATTGATATTTCTTTGTAATTTTTATACGAACGCCTAAATAATTCAATTAACATTCCACCTATTACAGAAAAAACCAATCCAAGATATAATGGTTTTTCAAGGAAAAATGATATTCCAAATGTAGATATATATAAACTAACAGAAATTCCAACTAATGAAAAATGCCCTAAAGTATCTGCGATGAAAGATAGTCTTCTAACAACCACAATAGAACCTATAAGCGGTGCTATAGCTCCTAAAATAATACCAGTTAACAAAGCCCTTAACATAAAATCTTGTTGGAATAAATCTTGTAAAAAGGATAATGTAAGCATAATCAATTATCCTCCTTATTATTTACAGATATTTCTGATGTTTTATCTAAGTACATAGTTAAAAGATGTGTATAATTAATATGCGAAATTGATTCTGTATGAGTTATTAAAATAACTGTTATTCCTTGTTTATTTAACTCATTAATAGTTTGATAAAAGAAATCTGTATTTTGTTTGTCAATAGAAGCTGTAGGTTCATCTAAAATCAATACCTCTGGATTATTTAACATAGCCCTAATTATAAATACCCTTTGTAATTGTCCTCCAGATAAAGAATTAATATTTTGCTTAACAATATCTAAGATGCCCATTTGGTCTAATAATTTTAGATAATTCTGTTTTGAAGCTTTTGTAACCGTTGAAAATTTAAGCAATTCTTCTACAGTAAGAGGAAATTCATAATTAAAGTTATCAAGATTTTGACTAACATATCCAAATTTAGGCCAATTATTATATGAATTAATGTCTTGACCATTGAAAAAAACCATTCCAGTTTTGATCGGATTGATTCCTAATAAGCATTTAATTAGAGTTGTTTTTCCAGTACCGTTTTTGCCTTTAATTACTAAATAATCACCAGGATTAATAGTATGAGATAATCCATTTATTACAGTTTTGTGACCATAAGCAAACGATAAATTTCTAATTTCAATAAGCATAATCAAACTTCCTTCTTGTATATTGTAACATATGAATATATATTATTGAAACAATTTTGTTTAAAAATCAATGCAATTATGAGATAATAGAAAGGTAAAGCAGGTGAATATATGTTAGGTAAATTTATTAGTTTTGAGGGAACCGAGGGTTCAGGGAAAACTTCTGTTATTAAGGAAGTAAAAGCTTTTTTAGAGAATAGAGGATATAAAGTATTAATTACTAGAGAACCTGGTGGGATTCGTATTTCTGAAAAAATCAGAGAAATTTTGCTTGATGTTGAACATAAAGAAATGGATGCGCGCACTGAAGCTTTGTTATTTGCAGCTTCAAGACGTCAACATTTAGTTGAAAAAATTGTTCCAGCATTAGAAAAGGGAACAATTGTTCTTTGCGATCGGTTTGTAGATAGTTCTTTAGTTTATCAAGGAATTGCAAGGAATTTAGGAATTGAAGAAGTATTAAAAATAAATCAATTTGCAATAGAAAATCAATTTCCTGTTTTAACAATATTCGTTGATGTACGACCTGAAGTTGGACTTAAAAGAGTTTTTGATTCACCAAACAGGGAAATAAATAGATTAGATTTAGAACAACTTGATTTTCATAAGAAGATATATAATGGATATTTAAAACTTATAAAATTGTATCCGAATAGAATAAAAAAAATCAATGGTGAAGCATCTATGGATAAAGTTGTTAAAGAGGCAATTGAATTAATTCAAACTATTTTATAGGAAGGAGCAATTTATGCTTTTTAAGTCATGGGAAGAAGTTCAAAAATTTCAAAATGAAATTGCGAAAATTATGGTTAATAGTCATAGATTAAATCGTATTTCTCACTCATATATTTTTGAAGGAGCCAATGGGACTAAAAAGAAGAGCACCGCATTTTTATTTGCGAAATCTTTATTGTGTACAAATCCAAATGGATTTAACCCATGTAATGAATGCCATAGTTGTCGTAGAATAGATAATTTAACACATCCGAATTTATTTTATATAAAACCACAAGGTAAAATTATAAAAAAAAATCAAATTCAATCTTTATTAAAGGAATTTTCGAAAGTATCTATTGAAAAAGGTCCAAGAATTTATATAATTGAAGATGCTGATAAACTAAATCAAACTTCCGCAAACACATTGCTTAAAACTATGGAAGAACCAGGGGTAGATATTTATCAGATTTTAGTTACAGAAAGTATTAATTCTTTACTAAGAACAATTGTTTCAAGAGCTGAAGTTTTACACTTCAAACCTCTTGATCGCGATATTATAAAAAAGCAATTAATTGAGAATGATATCTCACAAAATATAGCAAATGCTATCAGCAAATATACGGTTGATATGGAATCTGCGATTAAAATTGCGAAGGATGAGATAATGATATCAATTATAAATTTAGTAATTGATATTCATAATGCATTTTTAATCGAAAAAGCATCAGCCTTATTGATTTTTAAAGAACACAGCAATATTATTTTGAACAATATTAAGTTTATTGATTTTTTCTTATCATTGATGATTTTTTATGAAAAAGATATACTAAATTATCAATTAAGACATTTTGATGAATTATGTTTCTCAGAGAGCGATATGACAATTAAAGAGCTTTCAAAAAAGATGTCGCAAAAACATATTGAAGAAAACCTAGCTAAAATGCTTGGTTTAAAGTCAAGATTAAAGTATAATATCAACAACACATTAGCATTTAATAAAATGCTTGTTTGCTTAGAGAGAGGTTATAAGTATGGAACATACTGTAGTAGTAATACAATTTAATCGCATTGGAAAAAAATATTATTTTGATACTGCAAATATAGATGTTAAAAAGGGAGACAAGGTAGTTGTAGAAACGGCGAGGGGAATTGAACTTGGATTTGTTACTTCTGATAAGAAGGTTATAAGTAATGAAGAACTTGTATCTCCTTTGAAACCTATTGTTCGCCTAGCGACTGAAGAGGATATTCGTAATTATGAAGAAAATTCTAGTAAAGAATCTTATGTTATGAAAAAAACAGAAGAATTTGTTAAGAAAAATCAATTAGAAATGAAATTATTAAATTGCGAATATACACTAGATAAAACCAAATTAATTATTTATTTTAATGCAGAAGGCAGGGTAGATTTTCGTGAATTAGTTAAAGATTTAGCTAATGAATTTCATGTTAGAATTGAATTGAGACAGGTTGGGGCTAGAGATGGCGCTAAAGTTTTAGGCGGAATAGGGCTATGTGGAAGGACTACATGCTGTACAACGTTTTTAAATGAATTTCAACCTGTTTCTATCAAAATGGCTAAGAATCAAAATCTATCTTTAAATCCTAGTAATATATCAGGCATTTGTGGTAAATTGTTATGTTGTATCAAATATGAAGATGAACAATATAAACAAATGCGTAAGAATATGCCTAAAATGAATTCTTATGTTGAAACACCTTTAGGTAGAGGGTTAGTTGTTCAAGTAAATTATATTTTGCAAGAAGTAACTGTATATCTAGATAAAAATCAATATACATACCATATATCAGAGCTAATATTTGAAGATAAAGATGATTTATTACAAGATGATATATCTGTCGAAGATAAAGAATTGTTAAATCTAGAGGAATAATATGGTAAAAGAAGAGATTCAAGATTTATTGGCTTATAATGGATTAAAAATTATTCAAAGAAAGGATCTGTTCCGTTTTTCTTTGGATTCTTTATTATTGGGTGATTTTGTATCAATTGGGTATAAAACAAATAAGATTTTAGATTTAGGTACTGGATTAGGACCTATTCCTTTATATTTATCTTTAAAAACAAAGAAATCTATTATTGGTGTAGATATTCAAGAAGATGTAGTTAATTTAGCTAAAAAAAGTGTCAAGCTTAATAACTTGGATACACAGATTAATATAATTCAAGAAGATATTTTAAAATTACATTATAAATTTAAACCAAATAGTTTTGATATAATAACTGTTAATCCTCCTTTTTTTAAATTTCATAATAAACATTTTGTTAATAAACTAAGCAGTAAAACAATTGCAAAACATGAAGTTTCAATTGATTTAGAAGGTGTTATTTTAGAATCAAAGCGTTTATTATCTACTGGAGGATCATTTAATATGATTCATAGAGCTAATCGTATTGATGAAATCATTGTAGCTTTAAACAAAAACAAATTTAATGTTAAAAGATTAAGATTTGTTTATACAAAACAAAATAAACCAGCTACAATGGTGATGATTGAAGCTAAGTTTAATGGTAGTAATGGGAATATAATTATTGAAGAGCCTTTGTATATATATGATGAACATAATGAATATACAAAAGAAGTTTTAAATATTTTCCATTTAGGGGATGAAAACTATGATTCGAACGCTTAATTATCAAAATGATAGATTTACTCTATATCTTATCCCAACGCCAATTGGGAATTTAGAAGACATAACATTAAGAGCATTAAATATATTAAAAACAGTAGATAAAATATATGCTGAAGATACTAGAGTTACAGCTAAATTATTAAGTCATTATCAAATAAAAAAATCAATTGAAAGTTTGCATGAACATAATGAATATTCTAAAACTAATATGATTGTTAAAGATTTAAAGAAAAACTTAAATATTGGATTGGTTTCTGATGCTGGAATGCCTTTAATAAGTGATCCTGGATATATTGTTGTTCAAGCAGTTTTAGAAGCTGGGTTTAACGTAGTTGCTTTACCAGGAGCTAATGCTTTATTACCAGCTTTAATTATGTCAGGAATTTCTACACATCCATTTTTATTTTATGGGTTTCTAGATGTTAAACCAAACAAGCGTAAAGCAACTATTAAAGATATAAAATACCGAAAAGAAACATTAGTTTTTTATGAAGCAATTCATAGAATTAGCCAGACGTTAGCTGATTTATATGCTATACTAGGTGACAGAAAAATAGTTATTGCTAGAGAGATTTCTAAAACTTATGAAGAGATTATTCAAATGAAATTATCCGAATTCGAAGAAGTTGGTGAACTAAAAGGAGAATTAGTCTTAATAGTTGAAGGGTATAGCGAAGAAGAAGAAAAAATGGATTTAAGTATTGAAGAACAAGTCGACTATTTTATTGCTTCAGGATTGAAGAAAACAGAGGCAATGAAACGCGTATCTAGTATGACAGGAATACCTAAAAATAAAATTTATCAAGAATATTTAAAACAGACATTAAAAAAGAGGTGATTTTATGAAATTTGCTTGCTTATTGTCAGATGGTTTTGAAGATACTGAAGCATTAGCTACTGTAAATTTATTGAGAAGAACTGGAATCCATATAGATTTTGTATCTATATTTAATAAAAAAACAGTTAGAGGTTCTCATAATACAGTGGTAGTCGTAGATGTTTTAATGAAAAAAATTAAAGAAGAGAATTATGATGGGTTATTTATTCCTGGAGGAGCACATTCTTTTGTTATAAGAGAAATAGATTCAGTTAAAGAATTAGTTTTAAAATTTTATAAACATAAGAAATGGTTAATGGCTATCTGTGCAGCTCCTACTGTTTTTGGTTTGATGGGTATTATGGATGGTGTTAAATACATTTCATTTCCTGGTACAGAAAAGGAAATGGGAAAAGCTATTCGTGTGAATCAGAAAGTTATTAAAGATGGATTATTTATTACAGGAAGATCTGTAGGAGTAGTTTATGATTTTGTATTTAAAATAGTTGAAACAGTTTTGAATACAAAAGCTTTAGAAGATTTGAAGAAAACAATTATATATTAACGGAGTGATTACAATGAAAAAAACATTTTATATAACAACACCTATTTACTATCCAAGTGGTAAATTTCATATTGGGTCTGCGTATACAACATGTCTTTGTGATAGTTTAAAGAGATATAAAAAGTTACAGGGGTATGATACAAGATTTTTAACTGGAACAGATGAACATGGACAAAAAATAGAAGAAGCAGCTAAAGCTAATAATAAAACCCCACAAGAGCATGTAGATTATATAGCAAAATTAGCGAAAAATTTATGGAAACAGCTTAAAATTGATAATGATGATTTTATTCGTACAACCGAACCAAGACATAAAATGGTTGTTGAAGATATTTTTGAAAAAATGTTAGCCAATGATGATATTTATTTAGGAGAATATTCTGGACATTATTGTGTTAGTTGCGAATCTTATTTTACGCCAACACAATTAGTTGATGGAGATAATTGCCCTGATTGTGGAGCTAAAACTAAGGTTTTAAAGGAAGAAACTTATTTTTTAAGATTATCTAAATATGAAAAACAGCTATTACAATATATTGAGGAACATCCTAATTTTATTTTCCCTGAAACGAGAAAAAATGAAGTAATTTCTTTTATTAAGTCTGGATTATTAGATTTATCTGTTTCAAGAACTGCTTTTAATTGGGGGATTAAAGTAAAATCTAATCCTAAACATGTTATCTATGTATGGATAGATGCTTTAAGCAATTATATTACAGCTCTAGGATATGGCTCAAAAGATGATTCTCTTTATCAAAAATATTGGGTTAATGGGGATGAAGTGGTTCATGTTGTTGGGAAGGATATTCTAAGATTTCATGCAATATATTGGCCAATTATGTTAATGGCTTTAGACATTCCTATTAAATATAGATTGTTTGTTCACGGTTGGTATTTAATGAAAGATGGCAAAATGTCAAAATCTAAAGGAAACGTAATATATCCCGAACCTCTTGTAGAACGCTATGGGTTAGATGCGTTTCGATATTTTATAGTTAGAGAAATACAGTATGGAAATGATGGGTTATTTACACCTGAAAATTATGTTAATAGAATCAATACAGATTTAGTTAATGATTATGGAAATCTTGTTTCTAGAACTATATCAATGGTTAACAAATACTTTTATGGTCATGTAGAGAAAACTCTTCACGAGCACGAATATAAAGCCTTTGAGAGTGATTTGGAGGCTGTAGCTGAACAAACTTTTTTAGAATACCAAAAGTATATGGATGAATTTAATATTCCAAATGCTTTAAAAGCATTAAGCACTTTAGTTGCTAGAACAAATAAATTAATTGATGATACTTTCCCTTGGGAATTAGCGAAGATTTCTGAGTTAAACCCTGTTTTACAATCTGTAATGTATCATTTATTAGAAAGCATTAGAATTATTACTATTTTGTATCAACCATTTTTAATTGAAACACCAAAAATAGTATTTAAATATTTAAATATTGATAAATCATCTCAAGGATTTAAATCAATTCGATTTGGATATAAAACTGAATATGATGTTATAAAAAAACCAAAGCATCTTTTCCCTAGATTAGAT
>CAZSZZ010000064.1:0-7455 GCA_964611005.1 uncultured Candidatus Izemoplasmatales bacterium
TAATTATAGTAAATAAAATTGGAGAAGCAAAAATTAAAAAAGTTTCTTTTTAGGCGGTGAAAATCAATGAACACAATTGGAAATAATATTAAAATTACTTTTTTTGGTGAATCTCATGGATCAGAAATCGGTTTAGTTATAGATGGTTTGCCTGCTGGCATAAAAATTAATGAAGATTTAATGTGTTTTAATCTAACAAAAAGAAGACCAAAAGCTGAAATCAGTACAGATAGAGTGGAAACGGATCAATATAAAATTGTTTCTGGTTTTTTGAATAAAAAAACAACTGGTGGAGCTTTAACAATTATCATTGAAAACAAAAATATAAAAAGTGATGATTATGAAAATCTAAACATTCTTCCAAGGCCTTCTCATTCTGATTATCCTGCAAATATAAAATATAATGGATTTAATGATTTTAGAGGCGGCGGCTTTTTTTCTGGGAGATTAACTGCATTATGGATGATTATAGGATCAATTTCCCAACAAATACTTCATAGTAATGACATATATATAGGTTCTCATATTTATAGCTTAAAAAATGTTTTAGATACCCCGTTTGATATGAACTCTGATGATTACAAAGAAATTGTAGAATTAAATAAACAATTTTTCCCTTTGATTAATACTAACAAAAAAAATGAAATGTATAATTTAATTTCTAATACAAAAACAAATTTAGATTCTATCGGCGGAGTTGTTGAATCTAAAATTATTAATATGCCAGTTGGTATTGGAGAACCATATTTTTTATCTTTTGAAAGTTATGTATCACAATTACTTTTCAGTGTTCCGGGAATAAAAGGCGTTGAATTTGGAAAAGGTTTTAATATAACAAAATATTACGGTTCTGAAGTTAATGACCAATATAAAATTAATGACGATAAAATAACTACATTATCTAATAATAACGGTGGTATTTTAGGTGGTTTAACTAACGGTAGGCCAATTATAGTTCGCTGTGCGGTTAAGCCAACAGCTTCTATCGCTAAGTCCCAACAAACAATAAATCTCAAGACAAGAGAAAATGAAACTATTACAATTAAAGGAAGACATGATCCTCAAATTGTATCAAGAGCTGTCCATGTGATTAATGCCGTTCTTCAGTTTGCTTGTTTAGATTTATTATTATATAAGAAAGATGTGTTGAATTAGAATGTATGGTTTAGTAGGTCAAAATTTAAAACATAGTTTTTCAAAAGAAATACATCGCCTTCTCGGTAATAAAAGTTATGAACTTTTTTCTACAAATTCAATTAAAGATTTTATTAAAGAAAATCATAATTTATCTGGTATTAATGTAACAATTCCTTATAAAACTGATATTATTCCCTATTTAGATGATTTAGATAGTGTTGCAAAAGAAACATATTCGGTTAATACTGTAATTAATAAAAACGGTAAATTAATAGGTTATAATACTGATTATTATGGTCTAAATAAACTTTTAAAGTATAATAACATTGCCATTAAAAATAAAAGAGTTGTCATTCTTGGAAACGGTTCAGTTTCTAAAACTGTTTTAAAACTCATAAATGATAAAAACGCAAAATCCGTAATAAGATTGTGTAGAACTATTCGTTCAGGAAGTGATTTTTTGTTTCCTGAATATAAAAAGTTTTTACATTATGATATTTTAATCAATACTACTCCTGTAGGGATGTATCCTTATAACGATGATTCTTTGTTAATGAGAATAAAAGACTTTCATCATTTAGAAGTTGTAATAGATTTAGTTTATAATCCTTTACGTTCTAAATTGCTAATTGAGGCTGAAAAACACAAAATAAAAGCTGTTAATGGTTTATATATGCTAGTAATGCAAGCTGTTATGGCTCATGAATTATTTTTTAACGTAGAAATACCTTCTTCTATCGCAAATAAAATTTATAGAGAAATATATTTAAAGCATTTAAACATAGTTTTTGTTGGATTACCTTTAAGCGGAAAATCAAAATATTCTAAATCTATTAGTAATTTGTTTTCCAAAGATATATCTGATACTGATCAAATTATAGAAAAAGAAGCAAATCTATCTATTAATAGTATTTTTGAAACTTATGGAGAAAAATATTTTAGAGATTTAGAAACTAAAGTTATAAGAAAATTATATAAATTTCAAAATTTAGTTATTTCTACAGGCGGTGGAATGATTGAAAATTCTACAAATATGGATTTACTTAAACAAAATGGAATTATTTTCTTTTTAAATAAAGATCCTAATAGAATAGCTAATAAAACAATTTATAATAGACCATTATTAAAACAGCCTAAAAATATATTAATTCTTTCTAAGCGTAGGTTCCCACTATATAAAAAACATTCTGATTTTATTATTAATATTAATTTTGATACTAAAACACATATAAATGAAATTAAGGGGCATATAAATGAATATATTAATCGTTAACGGACCAAATTTAAATCTATTAGGTATAAGAGAACCTGAAATATATGGAAGAAAAACATATCAAAATTTAATTGATTATATAACTGATTATTGTACATATCATAATATAAATATCAAAATATACCAATCAAATTTTGAAGGCAAAATAATTGATATTATTCAAGAAAATTATGATCGGTTTGATGGATTGATTATTAATCCGGCTGCTTATACTCACTATTCATATGCTATTTATGATTGTCTAAAATCTATATCAATTCCAACAATTGAAGTACATTTATCAAATATAGAAGATAGAGAGAGTTTTCGTAAAATTTCTGTAATCAAATCTGCTTGCATAGCACAAATTTACGGTAAAGGGTTTGATTCTTATATAGACGCAATAAAATTATTACAGAAAAGGATAAAATAAAATGATTATTAAATTAAAAAATAATGCAACAGACAAACAAATATTAAAATTAAAAAATAAATTAATAAATAAAGGGTTTGAATTACATGAAAGTATCGGTGAATCCACTCATATAATTGGAGTTATTGGTGATACTGTAAGTTTTGATATTGAAAGTTTATATGCTTTTGAGTTTGTCGAAAGTGTTTTAAGGATTCAAGAACCTTTTAAAAAAGTAAATCGAAAATTGAAACCAGCTGATACAATTGTAGATGTTTCTGGTATAAAAATAGGTGGCAAGAATATAGTTATTATTGGTGGACCTTGCGCTGTCGAATCTGAAAAACAAATAGATGAGATTATCCCTATATTAAAAAAAGCAGGTGCTAAGATAATTCGTGGTGGTGCTTACAAACCTAGAACTAGTCCTTATTCTTTTCAAGGATTAGGTTTAAAAGGATTAAATATTTTAGAAAACGCTAAGAAAAAATATAAAATTCCTGTAGTAAGTGAAATCATGAGCGTTGATAAACTTCCATATTTTATAGAAAAAGTAGATTTAATTCAGGTTGGTGCTAGAAACATGCAGAATTTTGCCTTATTAAAAGAATTGGGCAAAATTAATAAACCTATATTATTGAAGCGAGGATTAGCTAATACAATTGAAGAATGGTTAATGTCTGCGGAATACATTTTAGCTGGTGGTAATACTAATGTTATTCTTTGTGAAAGAGGTATAAGAACTTATGAGACTTCTACAAGAAATACTTTAGATATCTCTTCCATACCCGTTATAAAGAAATTAACTCATCTTCCAATTATAATTGATCCAAGTCACGCCGCTGGTAGATGGGAATATATTGAATCGCTATCAAAAGCAGCTATAGCAGCTGGCGCAGATGGTTTAATTATTGAAGTACATCAAAATCCAGAACTTGCTTTAAGTGATGGTCAACAATCATTAAAACCAGAAAGATTTGAATCTTTAGTTAAAAAATGTAGAAAAATAGCTTACGCAATAGACAGAACATTAGAATAATATAAATTTAATATTTATTATATAAAAAAGTCATATTAGAAAATTTTTAAACTAATATGACTTTTCGGTTGTATTTTATATATGTTTTTTAATTTTTTTAACTAAATCAGGAATATCTTTTAAAGGTAACGAAGAAATAGCTACCCGGATTAATCCTTGCATTGGAATTATAAAAACGTGTTCATCTACTAAATCTTTGAATATATTTTTGTTTTTTGTAGGTATACTAATGAAAAAGCCTCCACAATAAGGATATGTTACTAAATCATTTTTTCTAGCCGCCTCTATAAATAAAGTTGCTCTATCTTTTAATAATTTTCTACCAATTTTTAATTCTTCTTTGAATTTTCTTTTATTTTCAGGTGATGTAAAAATGTGTTCAATTACATTTATACCCGGCTGTGAAACACTAGAAAATCTACCTCTTACAGAATAATCCCCTACTCTTGTAAAATCATCAATTATTTTTTGGGATTTTGACAGTCCTATTTGAGCTCCCACTCTAAATCCATACATTGAAAATGTTTTTGACCCTGAAAATATTACTACTACTAAAATTTCATCATTTAAATCATAATATGTTGAGAAAGTATCTCTTGATAACTCGGTAGAAATTAATTGATAATCAATATAGGCAATATCGTGAATTAAAACAACAGGAACTCCTGTGTTATTAATTTCATTTAATGTTTTTATTACTTCACGCCATTCATCTAAAGTCATACATAATCCCGTTGGATTGTTACATGGATCATTTAATAATAAACATAAACGTCCTTGTTCTTCAGCTAATTTAAAAGCTTCTTTTTTAAAATCTTTTAAATTAAATTTATATTCATCATCATACATTTTAAATGTTTTTAACTTAATATTAGCTTCCAAAGCAAAGTTGGTATATGGTGACCAAAAAATATTAGGTAAAAGGACTTTTTGATCAAAATCGTTAAAATTATAAAAAGTATTACTAATAGCAGCTGATCCTCCAGTAGTAGGAATAATACTATACTTAAATATTTTTCTAAAATCTTCTGCATACTTACCAAATACCCAATCGAATAACCCTTCTCTAAACTTTTCAGTTCCTCTAACAGGGGCATAATGATATGTTTCAGAATCGCTAAGATGATAAAGAGCATCCTCAACCGTTTGAAATTTAAATACATTGCCTTCTTCATGATGTAACATTCCAACGGTCGCATCAATTACATCATTGTATTTCTTTTTTAAAGCTTTTGCATCTTGAGAAATTTGTAAAATATTAAACTCAAGTTTTTTGTGTTGTGCATGTTTACCTAAAATAGATGTTTGCATTATTTACACCTTATCTTTCTAAAATATATTTTTTAAAGTTACTGTTTGTAATCTGTCTGGTCCAACAGAAAAAATAATAACTTTTATTCCTAAATTTATTTCAATAACTTTTAAATAATTTTTACAATTTAAAGGTAATTCTTCATAAGTTTTAACTTTAGTTATATTTTCTTCCCATCCAGGGTAAGTTTCATAAATTGGTATGCATTTTTCATATTCGTTATAATCAGCTGGTATATAATCTATTTTTTTGTCATTTAATAGATATCCTGTACATATTTTTAAATTATCAATACCAGTTAAAACATCTAATAACATAATGCCTAATCCTGTTAATCCATTAATTCTTACAACATGTTTAAGTACAACCAAATCTAACCAACCAATTCTTCTTGGACGTTTTGTAGTAGTTCCAAATTCGTTTCCAACTTTACGAATAGTTTTTGAAATTTCATCTTCAAACTCTGTTGGAAAAACTCCGCTACCAACTCTTGTAGTATATGCTTTCGTTACGCCTATTATATCCGTTATTTTATTTGGAGCTATTCCTGTGTTCAAAGGAATAGAACTAGCTGTAGGGGATGATGAAGTCACGTATGGGTATGTTCCGTGGTCAATACATAACATTGATCCTTGAGCACCCTCAAATAAAATATTTTTTCCTTCGTTAATTTCTTTATTTAATAATATTGAAGTATCACATATATATTCCTTTAATTTTCTACCTACTTTAATATATTCTTTATATAATTCAATGTAATCAAAAGTTTTTTTGTTTTGAGATTTTAACAAAATATTAGCAAATTTAACGGAAATTTTTAATTTTGTTTTTAATGCTTCTGAATTAATTAAATCACACATTCTGATTCCGATTCGAGAAATTTTATCAGCATAAGCCGGACCAATTCCTTTTTTGGTAGTTCCAAGAGCTGTATCACCTTTTAAATTTTCATATAATTCATCTAATTCTATATGATAAGGCATAACCACATGTGCTCTATTAGAAATATAGAGCAAATAATCAGTTATGCCTCTGTTTTTTAAAGTATTTAATTCTTCTAATAAAGCTTTAGGATTAATAACCATTCCATTAGCCATAATATTTTTTATTTTAGGATTAAAAATACCGGATGGAATTAAATGTAAGGCAAATTTTTTATTATTAAAAAATATTGTATGCCCAGCATTATTTCCACCTTGACTTCTAACAACTACATCAGCTTGATTTGCTAAATAATCAGTAATTTTACCCTTGCCTTCGTCTCCCCATTGTGTTCCAATTACAACAACTCTTCTACCCATTAAATTACACCTCATTAAACAAAAACATTATATCATAATTTATAAGCTTTAAAAAGACTTTATAATTGGTTTTTTATATTTTATTTGTTGTTTTCAAAACTATATCTCTAGCAATCCAAATACCATTTGCACTTGCTTGAGCCAACCCTCTAGTAATCCCAGCTCCATCTCCGCCAAAATATAAGTTTTTTATCTTTGATTCGAATTTATTGCTTACTTCTGGGCGTGCTGAATAAAATTTGGCTTCTACTCCATAAAGTAAAGTATGTTCTGAAGCAACACCCGGAGTTATATTGTCTAGAGCTTCTATCATTTCAATAATAGATTTCATTGTTTTATATGGTAAAACTAACCCTAAATCTCCAGGAATAGCTTCTTTAAGTGTTGGTGTAACAAAACCTTCGTTTATTCTTTTTACAGTAGATCTTCTTCCTTTTTTTAAATCACCATACTTTTGAACTATGATAGATCCATTACTTAACATATTCGCAAGCCTTGAAACTCCATGGGCAAATTCGTTAGGTTGATTGAATGGTTCTGTAAATTTATGTGAAACCAATAATGCAAAATTAGTATTTTTAGATCCTTTATTTGAATTATTATATGCATGTCCATTAGCTAACATCGTTCCACTATGATTCTCTACAACTACATGTCCTTGTGGATTAGAACAAAACGTTCTTACAGTTGACCCTACTTGAGTTCTATATATAAATTTACCTTCATAGAGGTTTTCATTTATTTCTTCCATTATTTCATTGTTTGTTTCTACGCGAACTCCAATATCAACATGATTTGATTTCATATTAATATTATGTTCTAAAGCTAAATTACTTAACCAATATGAGCCATCTCTTCCCGGCGTTATAACTACATAGTCAGCTAAAATTTTATTATTTTCTTCTAGTATTACTCCCTTTATTATATTATTTTCAACTATTATATTTTTAGCTTCTGTTTTATTAAATATATCTATTTTTTTTTTTAATTATTCAAATATTC
>CAZSZZ010000065.1:0-7431 GCA_964611005.1 uncultured Candidatus Izemoplasmatales bacterium
TCGTTTAATAAATCCTTTGAATCTTGTAATAATATATTAGCATTTTTAAATGTTTCTAAACGGTATTTTAAAACTTCTATAACTTCTTGATAAGTAGATATAATATCTGTTAGATTATCTCTTGTGTAAGTTCCTCTTAAATCATATAATCTTTGATATGCATCTCCTCTAGTATTTAATAAATTTCTTCTCATTGTTTTTAGTTCAGTGATATTTGAACGAAGTATGGTTACGTCTTCTTCTAATAAGACATAATTTTTTTCTTTTAAAACAGAAATAATTTCTCTGCTATCTTGAACAGAATCCTTAATTTTATCTCTTTCTAGAACAATCTGGTCATGCAAATCAATAACCTCTAATCTAAGTTCATTAAAAACAATAAGCTCATTTTCTGTATCTGATAATTTTAATATGGGAGAACTGTTCTTTTGATAACTTAATTCATTGATTGATTCAATACTTGGATCTAATGAATTAAAAGTATATGAAGTATCATTAAATATGGATACTTCTTTTTCAAATGAATCTAATATGTTTTCTTCTGTACAACTTACTGTAAGAAATAATGTAAGTATTCCTATAATTGTTATTAATAATAATTTTGTTGCTTTCATATAAAACACCCCTTTTTTTAAGATATTCTGATTTTATATTTTTAACAAATATTATTCAAGAAAATCAAAACTAAGTTGCGAATATTATATGGTAAGTTACTATTTAAGCATTAAAGCTAGTGCGTCTTTTATAAGTTCACTGGTTGACTTATCACTTTCTAATTTTGGCAATATCCTTCTAATTTCTTTTCCATTATATCCCAAAGCTTTTAAGGCTTCTTCAACTTCAATAATATTAACTGTTTTAACAGATGTATCTTCAAAATCAATTTTGCCTTTTAAATCAAGAATGATTTGTTGGGAAGCTTTAGGCCCTATACCTGGGAATTTTTGTAAATATTTAGCATTTCCTTCTTCAATAGCTTTAGTAATAGAAATTACAGACCCAGATGCTAAAATTGCATTAGCGCTTTTTGGACCTATTCCATTAACTGAGATTAATTTAATAAATAACTCTCTGGTAAGTAAAGTCTTAAATCCATATAGATTAATAGAATCATCAGTTACTTTTTGATATAAATACATTGTAAGTTTATCATTTAATTTAAAGGAATAAGGATTTGGAGTAATGATTTTATAGCCAATTCCTGAATTCTCTAAACAAACAAAATTAGGATTGATTTCTGTTATATTTCCGATAATATAATTATACATAATACACCCTTTCTATTCTATGAATTCAAGTTCCAAATCAAAGATATATACAGTGTCACCTGAACTAGCTCCAGCTTTTCTTAACAAATCATCTAAACCAGCTTTTCTAAGTTTAGCTAAAAACATAGTTAAAGCCTCATCTGTCATAAAATTAGATTTATTATAAAGTCTTTCAACAAGTTCACCTTTAACATCGAAATTATTTTTGTTTATTCTTTTAACGATTATCTCTTGATTATTTGGTTTGAAATTATATTCAACATAATCATCTATGACCTCTTCCTTTTTAAAGAAAAAAGGAGTTTTTTCTAATAGTTTTGCAGTTTCATAAACAAGTTTTTCTAGATTATCATTTGTTAAAGCGGATATAGGAATGATTAAAGTGTCTTTGCTAAATTTGGTTTTAAATTCATCTAATCTTTCTAAAGCTCCTGGCATATCCATTTTGCTTGCGATAATTATTTGAGGTCTTTTCAAAAGAAGGTCATTATATTTTTCTAATTCTTTGTTAATTATTTGATAATCTTCATAGGGGTCTCTTAACGTTTCAGGACTCATATCTATCATATGTAATAAAACTCTAGTGCGTTCAATATGTTTTAGAAAACGAATTCCAAGTCCAGCACCGCTAGAAGCATCTTCAATAAGTCCAGGCATATCAGCTAAGACAAATGGTTTAATATTTCCAAGTTTTACAACTCCTAAGTTTGGAACAATAGTTGTAAAAGGATAATCCGCAATTTTAGGTCGAGAATTAGATAAAATAGTAATTAAAGTTGATTTTCCTACTGAAGGAAATCCAATAACTCCAACATCAGCTAACAACTTTAATTCTAAATGTAATGAGATTTCAATCCCAGGTTCACCGTTTTCTTGATATTTAGGAGCTTTATTTCTCGATGTCGCAAAAGAACGATTTCCTCTACCACCTCTACCACCTTTAGCGATTATAACTTTCTCTCCATGTTTTGTTAAATCCGCAATGATTTCATTTGTTTCTTGGTTATAAATTAAAGTTCCAACTGGAACTTTAACGATAACATCATCAGCGTCAGCGCCTTTCATACTTTTTGTTTTACCGTTCTCTCCAGCTTTCGCAAAAATATGCTTTTGATATTTTAAATCAAGTAAAGTAGACACACCTTCATCGGCTAGAAAGATAACAGATCCACCTTTTCCACCATCGCCACCTGAAGGCCCACCTAAAGGAACATGTTTTTCACGATGAAAAGCAACGATTCCATCGCCACCTTTTCCTGACCTTACAACTACATTTACTTCATCTATAAACATTTTATTACCTCTCTTAATTATATTATAATACTAATTCGTAGGCTAGGCGATTAATTTTAGATAAATATCCTATTTTTTTAAATCCGAATTTTAAAATTAATCTCTGCATTTTAAAATTATCTGGATGAGTATCTATTTTAATCGATTTAAAATTCTCTTTTCTTGCCTTATCAATTGCAAATTGAAATAATTCTTTACCAATTCCTTTTTGTTGGAAATCGGGATGAACTAACAATCTATGTATTACTAAAGAATAATCTCTTAACCAAGTTATTTCTTTATACGCTGATTCATTCTCTAAAAGAATAGAGATGCTAGCTATAATTTGATTATTAATTAGATATACAAATAGTCCTTTATTTTTAAAATCTTCTCTAAAATAATCAATGTTTGGATAATTCCCGAGCCATTGATTGAGTCCTTGTTTTATCATATCATTTCTTGTATATGTGGCAATGGTTACTATGGTATCTAAATCATTAATTTTAGCTAGTTCAATCACTTATCTTTTTAACTCCATCCATTATTCTAACAACCTGCATTACAGGTTCTTTTTTATATTTAATGCGGTATAATTTAGCAAATTCTGTTTGAAAATCTTTTAAATCTACAGTTTTTACAATGTTTAATGTAGAGCCACCAAAACCTCCACCAATCATCTTAGAGCCTAAGCTTCCTGCCTCTTTCGCAAGGATTACTAGTTCGTCTAATACATCTGAAGATACCTCATATAGATTTTTAATTGAATCATGTGCTTTATCAAGCAATCTACCTAAAGCATTGAAATCATTGTTTTTTAATGCTTCTTTCGCTTGATAAACTCTATGGTTTTCAAAAACAAGATGTTCAAATCTCTTTCTAAGGGTTTTGTCTTGAATATACCCAACAAGTTTTTCAAAATCATTAATTGAACAATCGCAGACATTATTAATAGAGATATGTTCTTGTAATAGATGAAGAAGTTTTTGGGATTCAATTTGTCTTTCATTATACTTAGATTCGGTAAGTTTTCTTGTGATATTAGAATTAACTAAAACAAATTGATAATTATCTAATGATACTTTTATCTCTTCATATTCTAAGTTAACAGTATTTAAATACAATGCATGTTTTTTTTTACCATTAGCTATGATGAATTGATCCATTATTCCACAGTTTACTCCGATATAATCATTTTCTACTTTTTTAGCTAACAAAGCTATATCTGTTTTACTTAAATTAAGATTAAAATTATTGTTCATTATAGTTAAAATTAATACTAATAAAGCAGCGCTTGAAGATAAGCCGCCACCAGTTGGAAGATTGCTGATAAGAGCGAGATTAATCCCTTTATCAAGTTTAAATCCTGAATCTATTAAAACTTTAAAAGCTCCACTAATATAATTAGCAAAATCTCTTTTTAAATCATAATTAAGATTAGATAAATCAAAAGAGATTATACCTTTATCCTTAATATTTTCTGAATATACATAAACTTTTGAATCACTTCGAATTGAAACAGCTGCATATATACCCATATCAATACAAAAAGGCAAAACATTACCTCCATTATAATCAGTATGACCACCGATAATATTTATTCTTCCAGGAGAGAAATATATTTCCTGATAATCTAAATTATAGATTTTTTTAAAAAGAATTTTAACACTATTTTCCATAACAGTCTCCCAATATGATTTATAAAAATTATATCTTAATTTACTTTCTTTTTCAATAAAAGAAGAGATTAAGCTGTTAAACATAAAAAAAACAGGATAATTCCTGTTTTATTCTTTTGGATACACACTTGCTTGTTTTCTATCTCTTCCAATTCGTTCATATTTAACAATGCCATCAATTTTAGCGAACAATGTATCATCTCTGCCGATTCCTACATTTTCTCCTGGATGAATTTTTGTACCTCTTTGACGATATATAATTGATCCTGCAGTGCAAAATTGACCATCGGAAAGTTTAGCTCCTAAACGGCGTCCTATTGAATCACGACCATTTTTTGTAGATCCGACACCCTTTTTGGAAGCCATGCATTCAAGAATATTAATATTTAGTATCACTTAAAACACCTCCAAAATGTTTAATTAAATTATTCGACATTAATATCTGTTATCGATAATTTTGTATATGGTTGTCGATGACCATGTTTCTTGTGGTAATGTTTCTTAGCTTCATATTTGAAAACTATGATTTTAGGACTTCTACCATGTTTAATTACTTTAGCTTTTACGCTTGCGTTTTTTACATATGGTTTCCCAATTTTTGTTTTTCCATCACCAATCATAAGTACCTTATCAAAAATGTATTCTGAATCAGCTTCTACATTAAGTTTTTCTACAAAAATCTCTTGTCCAATTTCAACTCTAATTTGTTTTCCACCAGTTTCGATTACTGCGTACATGTCTGCACCTCCTCAATTTTTAAGACTCGCCAAGTTTTGGTAACGAACAACGTATTTATAAACCAAATATGTGCGGTATGCAATACATACGAAAGTATTATACACAAATTAGTATTTTATGTCAATAAAAACATTTTAGAAATGGCGATTTTATGCGTATTTAATGAATTCGCATTTTTATTTATTAAAATACTTAAATTATGATACAATAATCTTAAGGAAGTGATTGATTTGATATTATTATTTATATCTATTAATAAATTGTTTTTTATAGCTATTATAGCCTTAGTTTTAATAATTTTATATCTTTTTATAAGTTATTGGATCTATCGCTCTATTTTCGTTGATTTTAATAATCCACCAATGAACTTAGTAGATCAAGAAGATGATTTTTATAAAAACAGTTATCAATGGTTTCAAGAAATACCTAAAGAAGATATTTATATTACTTCATATGATAGTTTAAAATTACATGGATATTATATTCCATCTATGGAGAAAAAATCTAATAATCTAGCGATTGTGGTTCATGGTTATCAATCTAAAGCTACTGATATGATTATTATTGGACAGATGTACGTTAAGATGGGGTTTCAAGTAATTTTAATTGATTTAAGAGGGCATGGGTTATCTGAAGGGACATTTACTACTTTTGGTTTCTATGAAAAATACGATTTAAAGAAATGGATTAATTATGCTTTGCATACACATGGAGCTGATTTAAATATTCTTATTCATGGTGTTTCCATGGGTGCCGCTACGGCTATGTTAGTTACAGAGTTAGATATCCCTAAAAATGTTAAGTTTTTCTTATTGGATTCAGGGTTTACTACTGTTAAAAAAACTTTCATAAATACTAGAAAAAATAATGGATTAAAACTATTCTTTCCGGGATTAAATTTAATTATTTATTCAAAACATAAATTTATTCTAAATCAAGTAAATCCAGAAAAATATATGCGCAAAAATACCATTCCTTTTTTAATAGTTCAGGGAGAAAAGGATAAAGTTGTGCCTATTTCTATGGGAGAAAGATTATTAGAAGTTTCACCAGCTAGCCAAAAAGATATTATAGTAATTGAAGATGCAAATCATGCTTTAGGATTCTATGTAGATTTTGATAAATGTCAAACTAAGGTTTTTGAAGATATAAAGAAAATATTTAAAATTAAAAAAATTTACAAAATAAATGAATAATAATATATTAAAAAATGTCATATTTCATGACATTTTTTTAATCCTTACTAAACATATATTTAATAGCTTTTAAGTATTGATGATTAATCAAAGCTATTATAAGTTTCATAGAATTAATCTTTATCTTGCCCATAGAGAATAATGCGATACTTCTAAGTGGGGTTTCATAAATACTCTTAGAAATCATTGAGTTATCATCATCAAAGCTTCCTATAATTAGTTTATCTATTTTTTTCTTTAATAGTCTACCTAAATAGGTATTTTCGATATCCTCAATATTATTGTTTATTGTAAAAGGACGTTTAAATGAAATTTTTATATCTTTAACTTCTTGATTTATTAATTTCTCAAAATCCTCTTCATCAAACTTAAGTCCACCTTTTACTTGATAACTTGATAATTTATTAAAAATACTATCAATATATTCTTTTCCTGTTTTTACTTCAATAGGTATTTCTAAATACATATCTCTTACATTACGCATGATTTGTAAATGATATATGCCATCATCAGTAGTAAATTTTTTAGTCTTTAGATGGTAATAGCTTAAATTTTTCATGCTTATTTCAAATTCAACAGTAACTGTTTCTTTGTTTTTAATGAATATTTTTTTAAAATCAATCAATTCTCTTTTAGGTCTTGTGGTTTTTGGATTTTTAGCTTCCGCAAATAACAAGACAACTTCCTTACCATCAAAAGGTCCATTATTGGTTATATCGACTGTTAATGTTAGAGTTTCATTGTTATTTTTAAATGTTTTTTTATTTGTTTGAATATTCTTGTATTCAAAATGGGAATAGCTTAAACCATATCCAAATGGAAATAAAACTTTTTTATTAGCTGTTTGGTAATATCTATAACCAACATAAATGCTTTCTTGGTAAAAAACATTATTATTACCCTTGGCGAAGAAAGGATTGCTAGGGACATCATTAACAGCTAAAGGAAATGTTTCAGCTAATCTTCCACTAGGATTAGCCTTAGCGAATAATATTTGGTCAACGGCTTCACCTAGCCCTTCACCACCTAGATAGCAGTTTAATAAACCTTTAATATTTTCTAAGAAAGGCATAATTACAGGAGAGCCTATTTGTAAGATGACTATAATATTATTATTCTCTTTAGCTAATGTTTGAATTAAATGATCTTGATTTTTAGGAAGTTTTAAATTTTCTCTATCAAAGCTCTCTGATTCAAATTTGTCTGTAAGTCCACCAACGAAAATTATCTTATCATAATTTTTTACGACTTCTTTAACTTCATTAACAAGACTAGAAT
>CAZSZZ010000066.1:0-7336 GCA_964611005.1 uncultured Candidatus Izemoplasmatales bacterium
CTATTACATTACCTAATAGTGATTTAGTTATAATAACTAAAAAACCAAACAAATATTATGATATTATATTTAAATTATGTTATAATAATCTAGATTCAATATTTCCTTTAACAATTAGAAATCGTATTGATGGAGATAAAGTAAAAACTACATCTGGAACTAAAAAACTAAAGAATATATTCATTAACAAAAAAATCCCAAAATTAATACGCAACCAAATACCGGTTATATTAAACAAAAACAATAAAATTATTTTTGTTCCTAATATATATAAAGCTAAAACTGAAGGGGATCATTGTATTTATATTATCTATTTGGAGGGAAAGAAAAATGCTTGAAAAAGATATTGAAAAAATACTGGTTTCAAAGGAAGAAATCGAGGAAATAACTAAGCGACTTGGAGCTCAAATCACTAAAGATTATCAAGGTAAAAAACCTCTATTAATTGGACTTTTAAAAGGATGCATGCCTTTTATGACTGAACTAATGAAATATTTGGATTTATATCTTCAAGTTGAACTTATGGGAGTTCAAAGCTATCATGGAGGTACTGCTTCTACTGGAGATGTTAAAATTACAAGAGACCTTGATATTCCTGTTAAAGGAAGAGATATCCTAATTGCAGAAGATATTGTTGATACTGCAAAAACTATCAGTATCATTACTAAATTATTAAAATACCGAGGTGCAAATTCAGTTGAAGTTGTTACTATGTTAGATAAACCCGCTGGAAGAGTAACTGAATTCAAACCTAAATATATAGGTAAATCTATCCCAAAAGAATTTGTTGTTGGATTCGGTTTGGATTATGATGAATATTATAGAAATCTACCATATGTTGGTGTTTTAAAGAAAGAAATCTATACAAAGTAGGAGGAGACTATGGCAACAGTTCAAAAACCTAATAAAAATCCAATGAAAAATAGAACAACTCAATTTTTAACAATTTTAATTTTAGTTGTTATTGTGATTACTATTTTTGTTACATTTGGAAATGTTAGTTCTCCAAAAGAATTAACAAATACACAATTCGAAGAAGTTTTAAATAATAACGGAGTTGAAACAATCCAAATCACACCTTTATCTGGAGAAACTAATTACCGTGCTTATAAAATTACAGGTGAATTATCTACGGGTCAAGCATATGTTACATATTTAGCAAACGATACAGAAAAGGATCATGTTACAGATATTGTTCTAGCTTTAAACAGCGATGCTTTTGATTCTAATGATATTGTTTATACATTTATTCCTGCATCAAGTTATAATATAGGAAATGTTATTTTCATTGTATTAATTATCGGTGGATTTATTTTTATGTTCTACTTTATGATGAAAAATGGAACAAATGCCAATAGACAAGCATTTGATTTTGGAAAGAGTAAAGCTAAAATAAGTAAAAACCAAAAAACAACATTTAAAGATGTTGCTGGTGCTGATGAAGAAAAAGAGGAATTAAAAGAGATTATTGATTTCTTAAAACATCCTAAACGCTATACCGATTTAGGTGCTAGAATCCCTAAGGGAGTTTTATTAATAGGTCCTCCTGGTACAGGTAAAACTTTAATAGCTAGGGCTGTAGCTGGAGAGGCAAATGTTCCATTTTATTTTGTTTCTGGTTCTGATTTTCTTGAAATGTTTGTAGGTGTTGGTGCTTCAAGAGTAAGAGATATGTTTAAGACAGCTAAAGCTCATTCTCCTTGTATTCTATTTATAGATGAAATTGATGCTGTTGGTAGACAAAGAGGTACTGGTCTTGGTGGTGGACATGATGAACGAGAACAAACACTAAATCAACTGTTAGTTGAAATGGATGGTTTTGGTCATAATTCTGGTGTTATCATTATTGCCGCAACAAACCGCGTTGATATTTTAGACCCAGCTTTAATGAGACCTGGAAGATTTGATAGACAAATCTATGTTGGTAAGCCGGATATTAAAGGTAGAGAAGAGATATTAAAAGTTCATTCAAAAAATAAAAAAATAAATCCAAAAATTTCATTTAAAGAAATTGCGAGAAGGACCCCAGGATTTACTGGTGCTGATATAGAAAATTTAATGAATGAAGCTGCTTTATTAGCCGCAAGGGAAAATCATAATCAAATTGAACTTTATCATATAGATGAAGCTGTAGATAGAGTTCTTATGGGACCAGCTAAAAAATCCAGAGTTTTTTCTAACAAAGAAAGACAATTCATTGCTCACCATGAGGCGGGACACACTGTTGTTGGTTTAAAACTTAAAAACGCTAATATAGTCCATAAAGTTACAATCATACCTCGTGGACAAGCAGGTGGATATAATTTAATGTTACCTCAAGAAGAACAGGCTTTCTTACAAACTAAAGATGATTTGAAAGATAAAATTACGGGATTACTTGGAGGACGCGTGGCTGAAGAAGTTATTTTTAATGAGATTTCAACCGGTGCACATAATGATTTGGATCGCGCTACAGCCATTGCAAGAGCCATGATTACACAATTTGGAATGAGTGATCATCTAGGTCCTGTAACATATGAACGCGATACTGATACTGTCTTTTTAGGTAGAGATTATGGTAAATCAAAAGAATTTTCTGAAGCAATCGCAACTAAAATTGATGATGAAATAAGAGGTGTTATCAATGAATGTTATGAAAATGCTAGAAAACTTATTAAAGAGAATATTGATTTATTAAAAACAATCGCTAAATATTTATTAGATGTTGAGACATTAACTAAGGAAGACATCGATGAAATAGCTGAAACTGGAAAACTTTCTCGTTGGGATAATTCTTTATCTCCAGATAAAGATGCTAAAGATGAAGAAAAACTTAAAAAGAAAGATTTGTCTAAATAAATATAATTAGGGATACTATTTATTAAGTATCCCTAATTATTGCTAAGGAGTTTAAAATGAGACTTGATAAATTTCTAAAAGTAGCTAGAATATTTAAAAGAAGAACCATCGCGAAAGAAGTAAGCAAAAATAATAGAATAACTATAAATAATTACCCCGCAAAACCTTCATCAAATATTAAAATTGGTGATAAACTTGTAATTACTTATGGTAAAAAAGAATTAACTATTAAAGTAAAACAAATTTCAACACACGCGACAAAAGAAACATCTGAAGGCATGTATGAAATTATAAGTGAGCATAAATTGAATTAATATATCAAATAATGTATAATATTAAAGGTGATTTAAATGAAGAAAATATTAGTTTTTATTGTAAGTATATTTATTGGATTCTCTTTAGTTTCTTGTACTAACCATGAAGAAACTTATGATGTGTATGTTACAGTTTATCCTATGAAATATGTAACAGAAAGGCTTTTCGAGGGAACTAATTATACAGTTGGTATTGTCCCTGGCGTTACGTCACACGAAAATTCTGTCGATTGGTCACCTAAAGAGATTATAGCCATGACTGAAGCTACATATTTATTCTATGTAGGAGCTAATTATGATCAATATATTGATTATCAAATAAATAGTATATTTACTGATAAGTATGTTCAACTTGTAAAAGTTGAAGATCAAACAGATTACATACAATATATAGAAGGAATTATTGATAATCACGATGAAGAACTACCTAATGATAGTTCATTAGGAACTGACCCTCATTTTTGGGTTTCACCATTAAAAGTTATACAAGTAACTAATTTGATTTATGATAAATTAGTATTAAAGTTTGATGATTCCAATTATAAAATGAGAAATAACTATAATAAATTAATTGATGATTTAGAAACTTTAAGTAATACATTTCAAAACGTTATTTCTTATTCAAGAAAAATCGCTATGACTTCTACTAATCTATATGGGTATCTTAGAAATGATTATGGATTTAATTATATTTCCATATCACCAGGATATCATGAAGAAACCGAGCAATTTACTAGTCAGGAAAAGGAAGAAATAGTTAATCACGCTATAGAAAACAAAATTAAATATATAATTTATGAAAAATATACTTCTTCTCCTTTATCCAATGCTGTGTTTGATGAATTATCCAATTTAAATATGGAACCTATAAAACTAGAATTTCATATTTTACAATCCCTAACAGATGAAGACATTGCCAATGGTGATGATTATATTACAGTAATGTATGATAATTTAGAATTATTGAAATTAGCCTTGGATTACCAAGAAGAATAGAGGAAAATTATGGAACTTAAATTAACCGAACAAGAAATAATCAGAAGAGAGAAAGCTGAACAATTACGCGAATTGGGCATTGATCCTTTTGGTCATAGATTTGATAGAACGCATAATACAGCTACATTTAAAAAAGAATTTAGTAAATATACTAAAGAAGAATTACATGATGCTGATCCTAAAACAATTATTAAAATTGCTGGTCGTGTAATGACAAGAAGAGTTAAAGGTAAAGCGGGATTTGTTCATATTCAAGACCAGTACGGTTTAATACAGCTATATATACGTCAAGATGTTATAGGTGATGATAAATATCATATATTTAAAAAAGGTGATATTGGCGACATTATTGGAGTTAGTGGTACACCTATGATTACCAACACAGGTGAATTATCAATCAGAGTTGAAACATTTGAACATTTAGTTAAAGCTTTAAGGCCTTTACCAGAAAAATATCATGGATTAGTTGATAAAGAAGAAAGATATCGTAGAAGATACTTGGATTTGATTATGAATGATGATTCTAAAAACACTTTTATCTTACGTTCAAGGATTATATCTTTAATGAGAAGATATCTAGATAATTTAGGATATTTGGAAGTTGAAACCCCTGTATTACAGCCTAGTTTAGGCGGTGCCAATGCAAGACCGTTTATCACCCATCATAATACATTAAATATGCCTTTTTATTTACGAATTGCCACAGAACTCCATTTAAAACGCTTAATTGTTGGTGGTTTTGATTGTGTATATGAAATTGGACGTTTATTTAGAAATGAAGGAATTGATAAATTGCATAATCCAGAATTTACAACAATTGAATTATATCTTGCATATTCTGATTTACAAGGAATGATGGATTTAAGTGAGGATCTAATTTCTTATTTAGCTAAAGAAGTTCAAGGAAAAACAAAAATCTCATATGAAGGTGTAGAAATAGATTTATCAAAGGGCTGGAGAAAAGTTCGCATGGTTGATTTAGTTAAAGAAAAAACAAAGATTGATTTTTCTAAGATAACCGATTTCGAAACAGCTAAGAGAATAGCTTTAGAACATAATTTAACTGTAGAACCTCATTTATATGGCGTTGGACATATCATTAATTTATTCTTTGAAGCTTTTTGCGAAGAAGAATTAATTCAACCTACTTTTGTATATGATTATCCAATTGAGATTTCACCTTTAACGAAGAAAAACCCGGATGATCCAAGGTTTACACAACGCTTTGAATTATTTATAAATAAACATGAATATGCAAATGCATATACAGAATTAAATGATCCTATCGACCAATTAGAGCGTTTTGAAAATCAAGTTAAAGAAAAAGCATTAGGTAATGAAGAAGCCAATGATTTAGATATGGATTTCGTTGAAGCTTTAGAATATGGTATGCCCCCAACTGGTGGTATTGGAATAGGCATTGATAGACTTGTTATGTTATTAACTGATTCTCATTCTATCCGCGATGTATTATTATTCCCACAAATGAAGACTAGAAAACAATAAAAATGGCAGTGCGTAAGCGCTAGCCATTTTTTTTAGTTCTATAATTAAGTTAGGGGTGTATAGGAAATATAATAGCTAAGATAGAATAAAGAAAAGAATAAATATATTTGAAAGAGAAGGGTTTTAAGGTTTTGTGATAACGAAGTGAAACGGGTTATTCACAAAACCTAAAATTAGCCTCGTTAAATTAGCATAAAAAATGCATTAGTAGTCCAAAAGCGCTATAATTATAATATCCAAAAAATAAGAATAGGAGATGAACTACTAATGCAAAATAATTATACCAATGATTTATTAGAATTAAAAGGGGAAAATATAAAAATAACTAATGTATATAAAGAGGGTAAAATAAGACATATATATTTAGAATTAGAAAAGGCTGAACATATTTGCCCTCATTGTGGTACTAAAACATCTAGAGTTCATGATTATAGAGAAAGAATCATTAAACATCAATGTAGTATTGGCTATCATGATATTATTCACTATAGAAGACGTAGATATATTTGTCCTCTTTTTATCTAAAACTTTTTTAATTAGTTTAATTAAATTTCTAATTCTTTTATTAATCATAAATTTGCTAACGATTTTATTGAAGATTTAAATAATAATATTAAACTTATTAAAAGAATCGCCTTTGGTTATCGTAACTTTAATAACTTTAAATCTAGAATCTTCGCTTTAACTACTAATGATTTACTTCTTTCTTATTCATATTAAATAAAAAAAGGCATTATTCCTTTTAAAATAACACCTCTTCTATTCTTTCTTTTTCTTGGATACCCCTTATCCTTGAAATTAAACTATTTATTCCAAATCACTATTTTTCTTCTTCAATATCTTTATTGTTTTCTTCTAACAAATCTACATTTTGATCAATTACTAAATTATCTTCTTTATTAATAGATTCTTCTTCTGTACTATCTTTGAAAATATAATCTTCAACTTTACATGTGTTTTTAAACATTTTCTTTGCTTGTAAAGCAATATGATGATTTTTTCCATTTGCAATACAAGCAGCTAAACATTTATCCATTTCTTCTACATTATTTAACACTTCATAATATTGAGCCATACGATAATTATAAATTAATTTTGTAGAAATATAGCCATCATCCCTTGAATAATTCTTTTCAACTATTTCACGAAAATGTTCTGGGTTTGTTTCCATGTTTTTCAATGCTTTTAAAATTTCTACATATCCTTGTGCAAAGGGTATGAATTTTCTTCCAACGTGATTTTTAGCGTTTTCAATTCTTTCCAATGCAATATCAAAAGTCTCTTGATCTTTGAGTTCATAAGCTGAATAAGCTGTAAAAGTAAAAATCAAAATATGATATACTTGATTAACTTTATTTAATGGTATTTGATTAAATGTTTTTATTGCTTCATTATATTCTCCGTTATAATAATAAGCCATTCCTAAATATAATCTAAACATTGATTCAATTGCTTTAGTTGGAGCATTTTCGTATTGTTGTTTAACTAGAGACAACGCTCCTTCAACATCCAAATCATAATCAATCATCATATTAAATTTTTTTACAAATGATTGTAATGGAGCTGTTATTTTATAACGAATATAAAAATATCCTACTGAAACAACCACAAATATCGCTAACCAATTGTCAAAATAACTAAATATTGCATTTGTAATAATTAATCCTAAAGAAATAATACCA
>CAZSZZ010000067.1:0-7274 GCA_964611005.1 uncultured Candidatus Izemoplasmatales bacterium
CATCATAACAATTCTATGATCATTATATGAATCAAATACATTAGATTTAAATTTAGAAGGTCCATCTATTTTTAATAAATCTTCTCCTAAATCTATTTTAACACCAAATTTAATTAATGTGTTATAAATTGATAATAACCTATTTGATTCTTTAATAATTAATCTTTTTGCATTTACAAGATTTGTAGTTCCATAAGATGAAGCGGCTAATACTCCTAAAATAGGTGCGATATCAGGAGATTGACTTACATCGATTGTGATTCCATAAGTTTTTGATTTATAAATATTAATAGAATTATGATCTTTTTTTACTTTGCCACCCATTAAATCAATAATATCTATTATTTTTCTATCGGGTTGCATTGAATAGTCACTTAAACCCATTATCTTTATGCCATTATTTATAGTTCCTAGAACAGCGAAAAAAGCCATCTGTGAATAGTCAATTTCAGCAGTAATTGATGTAGAAACATATTTTTGGTTTTTTTTGATATAAAAAATATTTTTATTTTTTGTTATATTTACTCCAAAGCGTTTTAAAATATTCACGGTCATATCAACATATTGTTTGGATTCAAAATCACCAACTATTTCAATGGTTGAATCACCATTTAAAAGGGGTAAAATAAACAACAATCCAGATATAAATTGAGAGCTTATGTCTCCTGGAACAATATATTTTCCTGGTGAAAGTTGACCTTTAGTAATTATATTATCACCACTTTTATAAAACATTAAACCTTGTTTTTTAAAGATATCTTTATATACATTAAATGGTCTATTAATTAAACTGGTTTTTCCCTTAAAATAGGCAAAGTTGTCATTGGATAATATAGGTATTAAAAAACGTATAGTTGAACCTGATTCATTACAGTCAACCTCAATATTTTTATTGAAAGATTCATATCCATTTGAAGTTATACCAAATGAATTATCGTTTATATTGATTTGAACACCAAGGCTTTTAAAAGCATTAACAGTAGCTAACACGTCATCACTTAAAATAATGTTGTTTATTGTTGAGCGGCCTTTAGCGAGACAAGCAGAAATAATAGCTCTATGCAAAAATGATTTAGAAGGAGGCGGCGTAATACTACCTGAAACTTTAGATGGGTAGACATCAACTTTCATTGTTTTTACCTGCTTCTATATCTAGTCTAATTTTTGTTGATTTTTGCATTAATTCCGATAGTTTCTGCCAATCACTTGAGGCTATAGCGTCTTTGATTTCTTTAAGGCTTTCTTCAAAGTCAGAAATCTTTTCTAATAGGGATTCTTTGTTGTAGATAAATAACTCTGGCCACAAGGTATTATTTATGATGGATATTCTAGTTAAATCACGGTAAGAATCACCTATAAATCTCTTAGTATCTAAATTTGTAGAAATGGCGTTAACCAGCGATAAACTCAAAACATGAGTTAACTGAGATGTATAGGCAATGATGTTATCGTGTTTCTCTTTACTTATTACAGAAATGTATTTAAAGCCCATTTCTTTTGCGAGTTTTTTAGCAATATCAATATTTTTTGATAAATTTGATTTTACAGGAGTAATAATATAGTTAGCTTCTTTAAAAATATTGGCGTTTGAATATCGGATTCCTATTTTTTCACTACCTGCGATGGGGTGTGAGTATACAATATCAAAAGGTAACGGCCCAATATCGTTTATTTTATCTATTAGGTATTTTTTAATGCCTGACGTTTCGATAATTAAGCTAGAAATAGGTATTAAATGCTTGTTTTGAAAAATAAAATTTACAATACCATTAGGATACAAACATAGAAAAACGACATCATTAGCTTTAAAGAAATTCTCTAAATCCGTATAAGCTTGATCTATAATTTGATTAGTCTTTGCGTATTCAATTGTATCAGTTGATATATCAAAACCTGATATTTTATGATAAGGTTTTAATGCTTTAGCGATAGTTCCGCCTATTAACCCTAAACCGACTATTCCAATATTCATAATTCACCTCTTATTTTATTAATATATTGTAACATAAATTTATTATTTTTGTTATTATTAGTATAAATTATATTATTACTGCAATATCTTAATTAGTAATCTTTTTCCTTACATCAATTTATGATATAATTAAATCTAAGAGGTATTATAAAATGTATAAAGAAATTAATGTATTTGATTATTCTAATGTTGTTCTAGAAAAAATGAATGTTGGAAATTTTTTAAACACAAAAAAAGATAATGTAATAAATACAATGATCATAGGTTGGGGTGGAATTAATGTTGTTTGGGGGAAGCCTATTTTCATTGTTTTAGTTAGAAATTCAAGAGCAACTTTTGATTTAATTGAAAATAGTAATGAATTTACTGTTAGCGTTCCTTTGGATAATAATTTAAATGAGGCTATTAAATTTTGCGGTAGTAATTCTTTAAAAGATTATGATAAATTTAAATATTGTAATTTAACTCCAATTAAAGGAAGAAAAATTAATACTCCAATTATCGCAGAAGCTAAATTACATTTTGAATGTAAAGTTATTTATAAACAAAAATTTAACAAAAGTATTATTCCAAACAAAATAAAAATGAGATATTATAATCCTGAAAATAATAATGATTTTTATCATACAGTTTATTATGGAGAAATAATAGATCAATATATATATGAAAAGGATGAGTGATAATTATGAGTGTTTTATTAAATGGCAAAGCTTTAGCAGCTAAGTTAAGAAGTGAAATTAAAATCAAAACAGAAGAACTAATTGAAAAATATAAGAAAACTCCTCACTTAGTAGTAATTTTAATTGGAGATGATCCTGCGAGTCAATCATATGTTCGCTCAAAAGAAAGAGCGTGTATTAAAGCCGGAATTAAATCAACTGTAATTAGAAGAGATGAAACTATTAAAGAATCAGAATTAGAAAAGATAATTATAGATTTAAACAATGATGATTCTGTACATGGAATATTATTGCAACTACCAATCCCTAAACATATTAACGAGGATAAAATATTAAATTTAATAGATCCTAAAAAAGATGTAGATGGATTTGTTTATGAAAACGTTGCAAAGTTAAACAAAGGACAAAAAGACGCAATAGTTCCTTGTACACCTTTAGGGATTACAAAAATATTAGATGAGTACAGTATTGAAACCAAAGGGGAAAGATGTGTTATTATCGGAAGAAGTCAAATTGTTGGAAAACCAATGGCAGCTTTAATGTTACAACGAAATGCGACTGTAACAATTTGCCATTCTAAAACTGTTGACATGAAATCTATCGCAAAAGAGGCTGATATACTAATTGTTGCTATAGGAAGAGCGCATATGATAGATTCTTCTTATGTGAAACCAGGAGCTACTGTAATCGATGTTGGAATTAATAGAGTTGATGGTAAATTAACTGGAGATGTATTTTTTGAAGATGTAGAACCTATTGCTGGATATATAACACCAGTTCCAGGTGGTGTAGGCCCTATGACAATAGCTTGTTTATTAGATAATACCTTAACATGTTTTAAACGTTTAGAAGGGAAAATTGAATGATAGATCGCTACTCGAGAAAAGTAATGAAAGATATATGGTCAGACAAATCTAAGTTTGCCGCTTTTCTCAAAATTGAATTATTAAATGTTGAAGCCTTATATACTCTAGGAATTGTTTCTAAAAAAGAATTAAAAGCAATCCAAGAAAACGCAACATATGATATTTCTAAAGTATATGAATTAGAAAAAGAATATAAACACGATGTAATAGCTTTTACTAGAGCTGTATCTTTATCTCTAGGTGAAGAAAAACGTTTTATTCATTATGGATTAACATCTACAGATGTTGTGGATACTGCATATGGGATTTTATATAAAAAAGCCAATAAAATTATAAAGAATGATATTCACTGTTTTTTGGAATTATTAAAAAATAAAGCATATGAATATAAAGATACTTTTTGTATAGGAAGAACACACGGGATTCACGCTGATATAACAGTATTTGGATTGAAATTTGTTTTATATTATGATGAATTAAAACGCAATTATAATAGGTTTATAAAAGCAGCTGAGGAAATAGAAATAGGGAAAATTAGTGGGGCTGTTGGAAACTATGCATTTACTAATCCGAAAATAGAAGAATATATTTGCTCAAAACTTGGGCTTACTGCAGCTAAAATATCAACTCAAACACTACAAAGAGATAGGCACGCAAATTATATTAGCTCTTTAGTTTTATTAGCTTCAACATTAGAAAAAATAGCTTTAGAAATACGGCATTTGCAACGTACTGAAGTTAATGAAGTAAGAGAACCTTTTAGTATAAATCAAAAGGGATCTTCTGCGATGCCACATAAGAAAAACCCTATAATAAGTGAAAATATTTGTGGAATAGCTAGAGTTTTAAGAGGTTATTTAATACCTGCATTCGAAGATATTGCCTTATGGCACGAAAGAGATATTTCACATTCTTCAGTTGAAAGAATTATTATTCCTGATGCTACGATTTTAATTGATTACATGTTTAATAGATATTATGATGTAATTGATGGACTTGTGGTATATGAAAATAATATGTTGGATAATATTTATAAAACAAAAGGTATTATATTTTCTCAAAAAGTTTTAACATCTTTGATAGATAAAGGAATGAACAGAGAGAAAGCATATGATATTATTCAATCTTTAGCTAATTATTGTTATGAAGAGAAAAAGGATTTTATAAAAGCTATATCTAATAATGTTAAAATTAAATCTATTTTTAATGAAGAAGAAATTAAAAATATGTTTAAATTAGATTATTATAAAAAAAATATAGAATATATTTATCAGAAAGTATTTGGATAAGGCAATGAAAATAAAAACCCTTTTAAGAAAAACGATATTAATATTATTCATAATGTTCGCTATTACTATAAGCGGTTTTTTTCATTATATAGTATATGCAGCAGCTGAAAAAACCGCTTTAACAACTGCTTATAATCAGGTTCAAGCAATTAATACAACTCAAGCAAATTCTCCGGTTGGAGACCCTTATTATGAAGACGCTTCATTTCAAGCTTTTACTGATAGCATTGATGCTTTAGGCGGATTAAGCGGAATTCAAAGTGTAATAGATGATGATGATGCTACTCAAACAGAGGTAGATGATTTAACAGATGATATAAATATTGCTATTAATGGGTTGATATTAAATGATACTTATTATCAAACTCTAGCTAATTTTTCGCAAGCAAAAGCAATTGATTTATCTATTTATACTTCTGCTTCTCAAATATTATATAATAACGAATTAGACAATATAGAAACGGTTTTAAATAATCCTACTGCTGGAAATGAAGCAATTAACAATTTAAACAATGACATAGTTGCTGCTGCTAATTTATTAGTTTTACGGGGAAATAAAACAGATTTAATAGCTATTAACAATGAAATAGAAACAATTTACCAATCTTCTGGCGATGATTACATACCTTCTACATTTGCAAATTTTAAAACTGCATATAATAATATAGATACAGTTATTCAAACAGATATTGGATTAACTTTACAACAATTATTAGATGATATTGATGCTATACAAAGCGATGTAGACACTGCAAAATCAAGATTAGAGGAAGTGTTAGCTATTTTAGTTGTTAAACCAGATAAATCAACCTTAATTACTGAATATAATAATGCATTATTAATAGATGAAGCATTATATACGGCTTCTTCTTATTCAACCTTTGAAAACGGATTAACCTTTATTAGTAATGTGATTAATGATATTGAAGCTACAGATATTGATGTAAACCAAGCGTTAGATGATTTAACTAATTTATACAATGTATTAGTATTTAAAGCGGACATTACTAATTTAGAACAAGAATATAACCAAGCAATTACAAAAGATTTATCCGAATATACACCTAATTCAATTCAATTATTTGAAGCTGAATTAAATCGCATTAATGATATTTTAGTATCTGATGATACCGACCAAGTGACAGCTAACCAAGCATTAAATGATTTATTAAATGCATATAATTTGTTAATTAAACAAGCAGATTGTTCTGAATTAGCATCTTTAAATGAATTAATAATAACTGCTTATTATGAAGAAAGAAATAAATATACAGAATCATCCTATCAAGAGTTTAAAGTTGAAATTGATGATATTGGATCTTATATTTATATTAATTCGATTATAAATGACAAGAATATTGATCAAGTAACAGTTGATTCACTTTCAGCTCAACTTAAAGATGCTTTAGATTTGTTAGTTCCAATTTATGATAATACTTCTATGTTACTTCTTTATTCAGAATGTAAAAATATAGATTTAGATGGATATACAGAAGATTCAATAACAAATTATAATAATGAATTAGATCGTTTATTGGACATAATAACCGGAAGGGAATTTGATGTTCAAACAGCGACTCAAGTAGCTAATGATTTAATGAATGCTGGTGATTTATTAGTTTTATTACCAGATATGACTGAACTACAAGAATTATATGATTCGACATCTATTTATCGAGAAGAAGATTATTCTATTTCTTCATACGGAGCGTATACAATTGCAAAAAATAATGCTTTAAGTGTATTACAAAATAAAAACGCCGATGAAGATATGGTAGTTGATGCAATAACATTATTACAAAATTCAATTGATGAATTAACTTCTAAACAAGAAACTATATATTTATTTGAAGGGGAAACAATTAATATTAATGAATATATAACTTTAGGACAGGCTAACATTATAAATTATTCAATTGATAATTCTGATATTTTAAGTATTGATAATTTTGGAAATGTAACAGGATTAAAATACGGAGAAACAAAAATACATATAGTTTTAAGTAATGGATGTGTCGAAACACTTACTTTACACGTTAAGGCAAAACTATCTACTACAGTTATTGTTTTGACATTTACAGTTCCAGTAGTGAGTGTTGGATTAGGGGCTGCAATTGTATTTGTAAAAAGAGATACTTGGATTTCTATAGGTAAATATATTACAATGATTTTTAAAAAAAAATAGAATAGGAGGCATGTAGTGGATAATAAAAGAAAACAAACTTGGATTATTTTAGGAATATGGGTTATTGTTTTAATTGCTTTTCTATATTTATTTTTTATTATAAGCAAGCCTAGTGAATGGGGGATAAATTCTAATATTAAATTTGTATCGGGAATAATTTTTGGAATAGGGTATATCTTGTTTTTTATTATTCAATTTAAAAGCAAAAATATTACTAAAAGCAAGAATGAACATTTAATTAAATATAAATCTACTACCTCTACTTTGCTAGTTATATTAATG
>CAZSZZ010000068.1:0-7043 GCA_964611005.1 uncultured Candidatus Izemoplasmatales bacterium
TTCTGTCAAAAGACCTACACCTGCTCCAAGCCCCAGATATCCCGCTGCTCCTACGGCCATATGAAACAAATGTAAAAGGTCCAAAGATTGTAAATAGTCCGCTAGTCATTAGGGTATTGTTTATCAATTCATTACCGTTAAATACTCCGGTTATTGATTGTTTAACTAAGGTCCCGACTGCTCCACCGAATGCACCCACGGTTGCTGTAAACATTATTGCATCAATGAAAGCTGCACCAACCCCCAATGTAGATGAAAATGCTATTCCATATAACTGTCCTGCAATTGGGGATGCTGCACCTAGAATTGCACCCACTACAAGACCTCCTATCCAACCTGCTAGATAGTTGCCTCCATTTTTCGATGTAATGTTTCCACCAATATATGATCCCACACCTGCCCCTATAAGTGCAGCTCCGAGCAGTTGAGTTCCAGGTAAAATCATTAATAAAACTCCAGCTGCTGCCATACATCCAGACATTACCTTTAGTTTTGTCTCCTGACTCCAACTAAACGGATTCCACCATGCATATCCGCTTATGTCCGTATACATTACTGGAGTCATGATTACTACCAGCACCATTACAACTTGCCAACAAGCGTATAATACACCTCAACTAAGCGCTTCTTGTTACTTCCTTTTCGTTCTTTGATAATTATCTTATCAATCAATCTAATGATATCCTCTCGAGTTAAATCTTTGATTTCATTGTGCTTTGACATCATCACATAGAATGTTGAAATATCATTAATTTGAAGATTTATTGTGTTTATTTTGTCTTCAATGATTTTGATATTTTCTTTTACTTCAATTTTCTCCAAATCATATATGGTATCTAGTTCATAAAACTTAGATTCTGTGATTTTATCATTAATATACTTCTCAAACATCTTCTTAACTAAGATTGTAATATTTTCTTGTCTTCGTAATAACTTTTGCAGTTCACCTTCAAGAAATTCCTTACTCTTAATAAGAGCTGTCCTTTTTATTATCTTGTCAGTGAATTGTTTCTCACCAAGCTTTGATAAATCAATTAATTTGTTAATTCTTGTTTTTATATATTCAATTAAATAATCATATGTGATGTAGTGACTACTACATCTTTCTTTACCATATCTTCTATACGTACTACAAGATAAACTACCATAGACATTTCTATCATTTCTTATGGAAAGCGCTAATGTTTTACCACAGCTATCACATCTCACTTTTCCCTTGAAGATGTTTATATGTGGTGTTCTAGGTAGCCTTTTATTCTCTAGTATCATTTTCTGAACTTTATTGAATACATCTTCACTAATAATTGGCTCATGTTTATACTTTGATTTTATCCATTTGGATTCAGGATTACGTTTTAACTCTTTTGTTTTGAATGTTCTTGTTTGATGTTTATTGCATATGATAGTACCAATATATACTTCATTCATTAGAATACTCATTACTGTTTGTGGTGCCCATTCATATGGGTACTTCTTAACATGTTCAGATTCATAAACACCTTGAGTTTTATATAAATCAGTTCTTGGTGTATATACTTTGGATTCCTTAAGTATTCTGGCTATTTTGTAAATACTGGTTACATCTAAATATAAATCATATATTTGCCTAACAATTAATGCTTTTTGATTATTTATAACAAGTTGATGTTTATTGTCAGGGTTCTTATCATATCCATATGGAGGATATGCACCAGTAAACTCACCATTAAGTGCCTTAGTTTTATACGCACTTCTAATCTTTTTACTAATATCTCTCGCATACCATTCATTCATGATGTTCCTGAATGGTGCAAAATCATTATCACTTTTCAATGTATCAACTTGATCATTGATAGCTATAAATCTTACATTGTTTGATGGAAAAAATGTTCTATATAGTAACCAGTCATTAAGTAATCTCTACCAAGTCGAGATAAGTCTTTTGTAATTACCAATTCAACCAGTTCATTCTCTATATCTGATTTGAGTTCTAGAAAACCAGGTCTTTCAAAGTTTGTTCCACTATATCCATCATCTATATAAAATCGTGTATTGTAATACTTGTTTCGATTAGCGTATCTCGTTAGATATGCTTTTTGTGTTCCTATACTTGAACTATCTGTAACTAATTCATCTTCTCTTGATATTCTACAATATAATGCGGTTATTTTATTACTCATAACAATACCATTCAAACAGACTCGTTATGAGTCCATTATACATGATATTTATAATATTAAAAGACCGCCTGATAAGGCAGTTAGACTCAATACTTCAGTGTTAAAGCTTAGGTCATGGACCTAATAATCGTATCGAGTCTGTTTGCCTTTCTAACTTAATAATAATTATTTATTAAATACATATTTTTTCATAATTTCAAGTACCTTACCTGCAATAATACTAAAATCGGTTAAATCTTCAAAACCTAAAAATGTTTCAAGTAGCATCGTAAATTCATCATCAAACACACAATGTATTTCATTTTCTCTTACTTTATACCCATCTAATAGGCTATGTGAATTATTGAACATTTCTTCATAACATTCCATCAAGTCAAACTTAAATGAATAGTCATTGTTTTTAATTATTTGTGGGATTTTTAAATCAATAAATTGTCTTAATATAGATTTCTCATGTTCTGATAATATAATTTCCATATGTTTCCTCCTAGAAAAAAGAATAAATCAATCCTGAGCCACCAAAGAACCCACCCACAGAGTAACCAGTATACATTCCACGAATCATATAGTTTCCTGAACTTGTTAACTTTAGTAAGCTTGTATTTGCATTATAGAACGCTCTTGCATTTTTTGTGTAACTAATCACATTTCTTCCAAGATATTTATGACCCTCATTAACTACATGTTTCTCGAAATGGTGAATCATGTTTTGTTGTGATGTTCTAGTTGCTGTCGAACCCCATTGGCTAACAGCACTTGAATATTGTAGTGCACCCACGGAGCCACCAATAACAGCCCCGATTACAGCTCCTCCACCAAAGCCAATGCCCATTCCAGTAAGTATACCTTCTTTACTCCAGTCAGATGTAGCTCCACCAATAATACCACCAGCGGTGATACCAACTCCTGCACCAATTAATGTTCCTACTGCTGCTCCATGTATAATTGCACCCGCCATAGAAGTTGCAAGTATAGTAGTACCCACACCCATAGTTAAAACTGTAATGGCTGCAACCACCAAGACTGTTCCAACAACTGCTCCAACAATAGCTGCAGTTTTGAGCCATTCAGGTGCAAATCCGGTGCTGTCTGTATACATCACAGGAGTAATTCATCTAGAATGTAGCACTACTTTATTATACCAATATTTTTATAATATATGCAAATTATTTTACGATTTAGTTCATCTTTTATATCACTAATGATAATCTTTTCTATTAATAAATCAATATTCTTCCTAGAAAGTTCAGAACCCATTTTCATTTTCTTTAAATTGTCGATAAATTGATGGATGTCTTCAGTATACTTGCTGATTTTGGTTGTTATATTCTGAATCTCTTTAAGTTTATCCTTAATATTGGATTTTTCTTTTTCATAAAGTTGTTTTAAATGATGATATTCCTCAAGTGGAATTTTATCCAACGCATAATCTTCATACATTTGAATGAATACTTTTCTTATTGTTTCAAGTCTCTCTATGAGTTTATTTTCATCACATAAATCTTTATCTATGATTTCATCTTCTGATTGTTTTTGTCTTATGATATTATTAAATAGATTTTTTTCTTCATGTTGAGCCTTTGATTTCAAATCTAGTAAACAATCATAGACATACTTACATAAATAATCATATCGTATATAATGGCTGGTACATCTAGCTAATCCATAAACACGGTATGTACTACATACGTAAACACCTCTATCTTGTCTTCGTTTATCTATACTATATGTTAATGTCCTTCCGCAATTATCACATCTTATCATTCCCATGAATAGGTGTTTATTCTTTGTTGCTTTCTTTCTGTATCTACTAAGCATTACTAATTTAGCTTTTTGAAAGGTCTCCTTATTAATAATTGCTTCATGAGTACCTTTTGTGATAATTCACTCTTCACGAGGATTGAGTTTTAGGTTTTTGTCTTTATATGAAATTGTTGAGTGTTTATTGCAAACAAGATTACCGATATACTCTTCATTTGATAGGATTGCCTGAATACTCTTATATGACCATTCATATGGATATTTCTTAGTTAAAGGCAACACATATTTACCAGTCATTTCATTTGTGCTAGCTCTTGGTGTTAGTATTCGCTTAATCCTAAGCCGTTTGATTATCTTGAATATTGTCAAGCCATTTATATACATCTCGAATATACTTCTAATTACATCAGCTTGTTTAGGTTCAATTACTAAATGATTTTTATTATTTGGATCCTTTGTGTATCCATATGGAGCAGATGGTCCAGTAAACTCACCGTTTATTGCTTTTGTCTTATATGCTGATCTAATCTTTTTGCTAATATCTCTTGCATACCACTCATTCATAATATTCCTGAATGGCATTAAATCATTCTCTTGATGAATAGTATCCACTTGATCGTTAACTGCTATAAATCTGATATTGTTAATAGGAAAGTGATGCTCAATATAATATCCCGTTGTCAAATAGTTTCTTCCTAATCTGGATAAATCCTTAACAATGATATTTTCAATCATTTTATTATCAATATCATCAAGTAATTCTTGAAATCCAGGCCTTTCAAAATTTGTTCCGGAATACCCATCATCAATATAATACTTAATATTTGTTAATCCCTGTTTCATAGCATATCGTTTTAGGTATGCTTTTTGTGTTCCTATACTTGAACTTGCGTCAGATCTCTCGTCTTCTCTTGAAAGTCTGCAATACAACGCTGTAATCATATTTTGTTTCATACTAATCACCTTATTTATAACAGACTAGAGAAGTCTATTATACTGCAAAATAAAGCGCTTATGTAATTGGCAATTACTTTATATGTCGTATGCATATCACCTATTAAATACAGCAGAAATTTCTGCTGTATTTATATTATAATTTGTTCTCTAGTCTTTAATCATAGAAGAAATAACTTACTAGTTCTTCTTGACTTTTGCTTTTCTTATTAAATGGCTGGTAATCGCTTGATCAATTAATAGGTGAATAGGTAAATAGAGAAACAGATTAATCAAAAAAGCTTTTGTGCTACTATAAAAAATCCAAGGTGTAAAATAACTGCTTAATAAGAAAACTAATCTGAGTGCAACCAAAAGTTTTGGCTTATATGTATTCTTCCAATTTGGATATGCATTAATGATAATATCATCTTTAAGCCATTTTTTATAGATAGATACGAAGATAACTATATTAATAAGTGTATAAAGAGGTAAAAATCCAAAATAATAAAACTCGTAATTCATTTTCTCACCCGCCTATGCATGACTATTTTCAAAAATAACATTATAAATATCAATATAGTATGAGGCTCCTTCTAAACCTAATGCAATCACTAAACCTTGTCCTGCAGGCAAATTAAAGAAAGCCCCTGATACAAAACCACTGAAGGCACTAATCATTAATCCTTCAGTCGTAATTGTTCCTCCACTTAAAACAATACTAGTTGAGTATACTCCCACAGATATTATTAAATTCGTAGCAGCTTGCATACCTCTTTGGACTAGCAAGCCGGTTATAGTTCCAGTACCAGATGTTAAGGTTCCAAAAGCCCCTGATAACATACCCGCAATAGTACCGCTAAAAGTACTCATAGCAATTGAATTTATATTCAGATTTTCAGCCCCATATAATGATGCCTGAATAGCCAAGTTAACTCCTCCAGCAACCAAACCTCCAATAGTTCCTGCAGTTGTAATTGCTGCAACAGTTGATGCAGTTGCACCAAGTGCAGCAGCAGCCAAACCTCCCGTACATACTACAAGGGCAGTTATTGCAACAATCACCAATACAGCAGTAATTATATTTTTAACTGCTTCTTCTTTAGCAAATCCGCTAGGATCTAGATACATTACTGGATTATTAGCACAATAAGCATACATATTAGTAGATTGTAGATTACCAACTTGGCCTAATAATCCATCAGCATTAATAAATCTCCCAATTTCAGGATTATAATAGCGACTATTTAGGTAATACAAGCTTATTTCTTTGTCGTATTTGTACCCCTTGTATCGGTATATGTTATATTGCCCTATTTGTGAACTGCCATCTATATTGATGATGTTTCCGTATGAATCATATTGATATTGAACAACCACATAACCATTCGTTAAAGTAATATGTGTAATATCTCCAAATTGATTCTTAACATATATATAATCTGTTTTAGAAGAATCAACAAAATATGTAAACCCAATTGGAGAACCATCATAGTCAAAGTTATATGCGATTTTATATGACAAATCCCATTCTTGCGTAGAATTATTATATTGACTTACAATTTCAGCAATTACCAAATCTCCAGTCAATTTATATTCATGCTTTGTTGTTGAAGAATTATCTTCTATAATCTTTCCAATCCGAATCCCTTGATCATTATAAGTATAAGATATTTCAGCAATAATATCAAGCTCTTGTGCGTCATTATAGATCACAATATTTACAAGTTCTCTTCCATCCCAAGAGAGGATTGCGTGATGATATTTGACATTTTCGTAATAGAAATTTGATATTTTTTCTGGATTACCAGAATTGTCATATGTTATCGCACTCGTTTTTGAGACTCCATCGATATCAACTGTATAACTTTCTAATTGATCGAGCCAATCATCATCGTAACTATATGAAACATGTTTTTCAGCGGTTCTAAAACTACCAACAGGATTGCCTACTTTAAATACTATCCTGAATGTTAAATCATAGTTACCATATGTTGCGTGATATGTTCGATAATAATATCCTGCTACGGAGGTATTCAAATTGCTATAAGTCATTGTAGTTGTCATACCAGTTAAAGGAAAGTCATGATGTGTATCCCACATATCATAATAGGAAAATGATAGCGATGGGGTTTGTGGGTTGTCTTTACAATGTTTATATGAAAAACTATGAAAATAATATGATGTTTT
>CAZSZZ010000069.1:0-7002 GCA_964611005.1 uncultured Candidatus Izemoplasmatales bacterium
GTTTTAAATATATCAATAACATTTGAATATCAGACGGATTAACTCCGCTAATTCTACTTGCTTGTGAAATTGATAAAGGTTTAATTTTATTTAATTTACTCCTTGCTTCTAATGCAAGATTAGGCACTTCATCAAAATTAATATCTTTTGGTATTTTAATATTCTCTTCTTTTTTTAATTTTTTAGCTTCTTTAATAGCTTTTTCTATATATCCTGAATATTTAATATTTATTTCAACTTGTTCTTCTACTTCTTTACTGTAATTTATATTAGTTGGTAATAATTGTTTTATATGATTAATATTCATATCTGGTCTTTTTAATAAATCATATAAAGATGTCTTTCCTTTAATATTAGTTAATTCATTTTCCTTTAAATAACTAGTAACTTTTTTGTTTGGAGTAATATAGCTATTTTTTAATAATTCAATAACCGTTTCAATATCATAGCGTTTTTTAACAAAAGAATCATAGCGTTTTTTTGATATTAATCCTATTTTATATCCATAATCTGTTAATCTTAGATCTGCATTATCATGTCTTAATAACAGTCTAAATTCTGCCCTAGATGTTAACATACGGTAAGGTTCATTAGTTCCACGAGTTACTAAATCATCAATCAAAACTCCAATATAAGCTTCATCTCTTCTTAAAATTAATGGATCTTTTTTCTCAAGTTTTAAAGTAGCGTTTATTCCCGCCATTAATCCTTGTGCAGCTGCTTCTTCATATCCACTTGTTCCATTAACTTGGCCAGCAAAAAATAAATTTTCTAGTATTTTAGATTCTAAAGAAGGCCACAAAGTTCTCGCATCAATAGCATCATATTCAATTGCATAAGCATATTTAGTTATTACCGCATGTTCTAGTCCCGGTAAAGAGTGAACCATTTCATCTTGAATATCGTATGGCATTGAAGTTGAGAATCCTTGTAAATAAATTTCATCTAAAGACCTTGATTCTGGTTCAATAAATAATTGGTGTCTTTCTTTATCCTTGAATCTTACTAATTTATCTTCTATAGATGGACAATATCTTGGACCAACCCCTTCTACAAGACCACTATACATAGCTGACTTAGTGATATTGTTATTAATAATCTCGTGAGTTTCTGGTCTAGTATGAATTAAATAACAAGGCCATTCTTCATCTAATACTCGTAGATAAGTTGGATCAAAACTAAAATGATATGCGAAATTATCTCCAGGAGATAATTCCATTTTACTAAAATTTATTGAATTACGTTTAATTCTAGATGGAGTTCCTGTTTTTAATCTAAATGTTTTATGACCTAATTTTCTTAAATTGGCACTAAGTCCAATAGAAGCTTTTTGTTTGTACGGTCCTTCACTTCTACTTGTATTTCCTATAAGTATTTTAGCTTCCATAAATGTACCCGTTGTAATAATAACGGTCTTCCCATTTATGTTTTTATCATTTTCTAAACGAATACCACTAACTATATTATCGGATACAATCAACTCTTTTACATACGCTTCTAATAAATCTAAATTTTCTTGATTTTTTAAGGTTCTTAACATTTCAGCTGAATATTCTAGTTTATCAGATTGAGCTCTTAAAGCTCTAACTGCTGGACCCTTTGATTTGTTTAACATTTTCATTTGCAAGCATGTTTTATCAGTATTTTTCCCCATTTCACCGCCTAAAGCATCTATTTCTCTAACTAATGTCCCTTTTGCAGGCCCTCCAATAGATGGGTTACACGGCATAAAAGAAACCGTTTCAAGGTTTCCAGTTATTAATAAAGTCATTTTATTTCTTCTCGCAGCTGCTAAAGCAGCTTCTACCCCGGCGTGACCTCCACCAACAACAATTACGTCATACATATTATCACTTGCCTTCTATTTTTATATCAAATAATATTCTATAAATTATATCAAACTATAATATTTTAATGCATTCATTAATCCATAATTATTTACATCAGTTGTTACATATTCAGCTGTATCTTTCAATTCTTGGCTTGCATTTCCCATAGCGATTCCATGTCCTACAGTTTTAATCATAGATATATCATTATATCCATCGCCTATGGCAAATACGTCATTCATTTTATAGCCTAAATGTTTTACCAAAGCTTTTATTCCATCAGCTTTTAAATCGCCTTTTAAATTAACGTCATATCCTAATTCATTAGATGAATTGAATTGTAATTCTGGTAGCTTTTTACGCATATCATCTACTTTTTCTGAATCAAATACAATCATAGAAAACACATTTCTATTAGGATAATATTTGCAATCTATATCTGGTTTCTCTATTTTGAATATATCACAAAATCGATCAGGAATATCTGTATTTTTACGATATGCGACATATTTATCATCATATTCAATTACTAAATCAACATTCTCATTATCTGAATATTCCATGGCTTTTTTAACGCATTTATTAGGTATATAGCGTTCAAAAATAATATCACCTTTTACTTGAACATATCCGCCATTAGCTAAAACTAAATAATCAATTCCTAATAAAGAATCATAATTATTTAATAATAAAGGACTTCTTCCAGTAGCTATTGCTATTTCATGATTATTTTCTTTTAACAATTTTATACTTTCAATAACACCTTTTACAGGTTTACCTTCATGTAAAACAGTCCCATCTAAATCTAAACAAATTAAAGCCATAATCATCCTCCTATTTAAAAGAATCTCAACCGAAGCATCTCCACCCACATAAACACCTTACTTAAGGCTGCTTCTGTCAAGATCTGACCTGGTTCGTGGACGTCTATTGAGTGAAGATGATTCGTTTGAGATTCTATCAAATATTATAACATATTCAATTTCTTTTTCAATTCTTTTTATTTCGAAGCGTTTTAAAAAAATCTTTTAACATTTTATTAGATTCTAAAGCTAAAATACCCGATATAACTTCTGTTTTATGATTTAGCGATAATGAAAAAACATTAGTTTTGGATTGATGTGCCCCAAACTTCGGTTCAAAAGCTCCATAAATCAATCTTTTGATTCTCGAATTTAAAATCGTTCCAGAACACATTATACATGGTTCTAGTGTTACATATAAATCACAATTTTCTAATCTCCAACTGCCTAATTTTTTAGAAGCTTTCTTCATAGCAAGCATCTCTGCATGGGCTTGAACATTTTGTTTAGATTCAACTAAATTGTGAGCTCTAGCGATGATTTTGTTATCTTTAACTATAACGCATCCTACGGGTACTTCTAGTTTGTTTTTAGCTTTTTTAGCCTCTAATAACGCTTGATACATATAATATTCTTTACTTTTTTTTTCGTATTTCATATTTAACGGGTTTTCCTGGAACCTCATGACAATCCCTGCAACGCGCTTCATATGAGTCCTTAGCTCCTACCAAAATTATAGGGTCATCATAATTAGCTGGGCGTCCATCAATTATTCTTTGTGTTCTTGTTGCAGGAGTATGACATTTAACACAAATCGCTGATAATTTAGTTACATACTCAGCTAATGCAAGTAATTTAGGCATAAAAGAAAAAGGTTCCCCTCTAAAATCACGATCTAATCCAGAAACTATTACTCGTTTGCCTTGATCAGCTAGATATTCACAAATATCAACAACTTCTTCATCAAGAAATTGAATCTCATCTACGGCAACAACATCAGTATCTTCTCGTATATATTGCATAATATCTCTTGCCTTAGATATTGAAATAGATCTTGTACGATTATTATTATGTGAAACTACTTCATTTTCTGCATAACGATTATCTATTGTTGGTTTAAACACAACAATATTTCTGTTTGCATATTCTAGTCTTTTTATTCTACGGATTAATTCTTCAGTTTTTCCAGCAAACATAGGGCCGGTAATAACTTCAATCCAACCATCTTTTTGTATTAAGTACATATTCAAGCTCCTTATTAAACTATTATAACAAAAAAGCGTTAAAAAAAGCCAAGTTTTTTTGGCTTTTTAATTATTTTCTTCTTCTTTAATACCATATTTTTTATTGAACTTGTCAATTCTACCAGCAATCGTTGTAAATTTTTGTTTTCCAGTATAAAATGGATGGCAATTTGAGCATGTATCAACATGAATTTCTTTTTGAGTTGATCCTACTTCAAATGTATTTCCACATGTTGAACAAGTAACAGTAACTTTATGATATTTTGGATGTATATTTTTCTTCATATCCGTCTCCTTCTGCCATGATTTATTTTTTATCATAGTAAGTCTATCTTTTATAGCAAACGTATTATATCAAACAATATTTTAAAATGCAAGAAAAAAATTATGAAATGAATTTATTATAATGATATAATAAGCATATATATCGTTTTAGGAGTTAATTATGGATGATTTTGATAATAAAGTATTAAATTTGCATAAAAAAAATATTGGTAAATTAGATATATTACCTAACGTTCCTTTAAAAACGCAATTAGATTTAAGTATGGCTTATACTCCTGGCGTAGCCATTCCATGCCTTGAAATTGCTAATGATAATTCTAAAGCTTTAGAATTAACATTAAAAGGAAAAACCGTTGCAATAGTTACTGATGGGTCGGCGGTATTAGGGTTAGGCAATATTGGACCTCTAGCTGCTTTGCCTGTAATAGAAGGAAAAAGCGCATTGCTTTATCACTATTCAGGGATTCAAGCTTATCCTATTTGCTTAAATACGCAAGATCCGAATGAAATAATTAAAACCATAATTAATATATCTCCTATTTTTGGAGCTATTATGTTAGAAGATATTAAAGCTCCTGATTGTGTATATATAGAAAAAGAATTACAAAAAGCTCTTGACATTCCCGTATTTCATGATGATCAACATGGAACTGCTATCGTTGTAGGTGCAGCATTAAAAAACGCAGCTAGGCTTCTAAATTTAGAATTAGAAACATTAGATATAGTTGTTTGCGGAACTGGAGCTGCTGGTAGCGCAATTATAAAAATGCTAAACAAAATGGAAATCAAAAAAATACATGCAATAAATAAAAACGGTGTATTGAGTAAAAATAATATTGACAAATTAAATTCAGTTGAAAGAGAATTAGTTATTAATAATATGATTTTATCTCCAAAAGCTGAAAATCTATCGCTTAAAGATATTGTCAAAGATAAAGATGTTTTTATTGGTGTTAGCTCTAAAGATTTATTGACAGAAAGTATGGTTAAATCTATGTCTAAAAATAAAATCATATTTGCGCTCGCAAATCCTTCTCCTGAAATCAGACCTGAAATAGCAAAAAAAGCAGGAGCTCAAATTGTTGGTACAGGCAGAAGTGATTATCCAAATCAAATTAATAATGTATTAATATTTCCTGGCTTAATGAAAGGTCTAATTAAATCTAAATCTAAAATGGTAACCGATAGAATGAAATTAAGTGCTATTGATGCTATAGCTAATTTAGTTAGCGATAAAGAACTAAGTTTTGACCATATATTACCAAGTATTTTTAATACAAATGTAGTTGATAAGGTCTCTGAAGCCATAATAAAAAATAAGGCTTAAAAATGTCTTATTGCTTCAATATTTTCTTTAATTCTTGATAAACCATAGCTATCGGAAATCCCATAATTGTATAATAATCACCATTAATACCTTTAACAAATTTTGCTCCATAACCTTGTATACCATAAGCACCAGCTTTATCCAATGGTTCTTTAGTGCTGATATATTTATTTATTTCATCTTCAGTCAATTCTAAAAAAGATACAGTAGCTTTATTATAAAATGTTTTGGAATATCCCTTAGTTAATATACTACATCCAGTCAATACTTGATGGGTTTTTCCAGACAATATATTTAAAAACAATCTAGCTTCTTCTTCATTTTTAGGCTTACCTAAAATTCTATTATCGATTACAACTAATGTATCAAACCCTAATACAATAGATTCTTTATGATTTTTAAAAATAGAATATGCTTTTTGAAATGATAAATTCATCACAAGTTCTTCGAATTCAAGTTTAGGATTGATTACTTCTTCAATATTGCTTGAAATAGTTTCAAAATCATATTCTAAAAATTTCATTAATTCTTTTCTTCTTGGGGAACTGGTTGCTAAAATAATTTTTTTCATAATTCACCTCTTTATGATTAAACATATTATAACAGAATCATTATTATTTATTAAACATTTTAATTGAAATAATATATTACATGTAAACATCACATAATCTTGATACAATTCATATGCATAAAATTTAAAATATATATAAAGGAGGAGATTTCTTTGCTAGAAAAATTTAATATAAATCTTATTAATAAAAATGATTCTCTACTATTAGCTGTTAGCGGAGGAATCGACTCAATGGTTATGTTAGATTATTTAACAAAACTAAAGAATTCCATGAATCTAAAGCTTTCTGTAGCTTATGTAGACCATCAAAAAAGAGAGGAAAGTTATTTAGATTTTCAATTAATAGATGAAACATGTAAAAAATATAAAATTCCACTATATAGTACAAAACTTAAATATAAAGACCAAATAAATTTTCATAATTATGCACATAAAAAACGTTATGATTTTTTCGCCGATATTTGCATAAAAATTCAAGCAACAAAAGTTCTGCTAGCTCATAATGCTAACGATAATGCAGAAACTATAACTATGCGATTAGTTAGAGGGTCTTCATTTGAGGGATATCGCGGAATTCTGCCAATATCACTTTATCGAGGTATCATAATTATACGCCCTTTATTAAATATATCAAGAAATGAAATCAAGGCATATCAAGAACAGCACAATATCAAATTTAATGAAGATAGTTCAAATTTAGAAGATGATTATACGCGCAATAGATATCGACATTATGTTCTTCCTATATTTGAACAAGAAAACCCTAAATACTTAGATAAATTCTTACAATTTTCTCATTACCAAAGTATAGCTTATCAATTAATAAAAAAAACAACAGATGTATTTTTAAATAATTATTTAAATAAAACAAATCAAGGATATTCATTAAATGTTAATGATTTTAAATCCCAAGATGAAATTATACAAATAGAAACCATTAAAT
>CAZSZZ010000070.1:0-6982 GCA_964611005.1 uncultured Candidatus Izemoplasmatales bacterium
TAACATTAGTAACTGTAATTGTAGTTCCAAGTTCAGATTGTGGAATTTGAAAATCTGCGCTTAATTCAAGAGTCACTGGTACACCATCAGCAACAGCATCAACTGCTTGTTGATCAGTAATTTCATGTTGCATTAATTCAATTCTTAGATTATCTCCACTGAATTTAACAAATGTAAATGTTGTTTCACCTAAAATATCGTTAACATCATAAACATCTTCTAGCCAATTAATTGAATCATTTCTATACATTTCAAGTAATAAACTTTCTTCGCCAGAACTATTAGCTTCAAAAATCATTTTTCCGCCATCATCAAAACTTATAATTTTTAATCCTGTAACTGTAATTACTTTACCACCATCTTGTAATGTCAATCCAATTAATTCATCTAAAGTCATAGTTGTACTTATAACTTCATTTCCAGTAGATAATACAGCTACTAAATCTGCTCCATATGAAAATTGTCTAGTACCAGGATAATCATCTAATTCACCATAATAGATTACTTTGTCACCAACATTAAGTGTATCATCGTTATATCCCTCGGCTTTATACATAGCAAATCCATTGCCATTATCATCTTGGATATAAATTACATTGTATCCAAATCCAGTTATAACACCTTGAGCAAATATCATAGTATCATTAGAAATAGTCCATACTCCATCAGTTTGAGCACTAAGTGTAGATAAATCTGTAACAACTTCTTTTGCATCATCACTTGTTCCAGTAAACACAAATACTGTGTCATCGTTATAATAAATCATATCAACAACAATTGATTTACCTACTAATGCTTCTAGTACATCAATTGAATCAGAAGGTGATTTGTAATATATTTCAAATGAATCTGTATCATTTATATAAATATAAACATTATTATATGTTCCTTCAATAGCAACTGTACCAACAACTCTATATGTTTGTCCAGCTTCAAGAACTGTTGTTCCTGGTACATAATTAATAGGTATTTGAGTTACGTCGTTACCTGTTGATATAGCATCTGGTAACGCTGATAAATTAGACATTTGGAAAGAACCTTTATATTGTGCAACTTCACCAGTTAATTCAACTTCGTCACCAACATTATAAGTTGCATCATATGAGAATACAAATAATTTTCCAGTTGTATCTTCTACAAAGAATCCATTTTGTATAACTGCATATACATTACCATGAATTGTAACAACAGTTCCTAAAGTTTGAGTTGGGAAGTCTCCTATATCAACCATAACTAAATTCTTCAATGTATAAGTAAATACTTGAGTTTCAGTTAAATCTCCTAATGTTAATGTAGCAGTAATTTCCACAGTAGCTTCTTCAGTAACAGCATTTAATGATAATGTTCCAGCAGTTAATGTTGCATTACTACCAGCATCACTAGTAATAGCCCAAACTATTGTAGATCCATTAGTTCCTGTTTCAGGTAAAGCAATTTCTGTAGCTTCATAAACTGAACCACCAAAATTAAGTGAAGCTTTATCTAAATCTATTTTTTCTTGATCAGTCATTACATATTCTGTAATATCACTAGGACCACCATTGAAATAGAATACATTTAATCCATCACTTTGTTGATTGTAGAACAATAAATCAACGACAACAACTACTCCTTCTTTTGCTTTTAAGGCATCAACTGAATCAGATAATGATTTATATCTTAATAATCCAATTTGAGTATCTTCATCATAGAAATATACATTGTTATATGTACCTTCAATAGCGATTAAAGCTTTAACTGTATATAAATATCCAGGTTGTAATACTGTAATTCCTGGTTCATAAACTGTAGCAGTTTGAGTATAATCATTTCCTTCAGATACAGTTGATTCAATAGTTGTATTTTTAAGTTGCAGTGCAGAATTATATTCTCCTCTTTCACCAATAACAATTATTTCATCACCTAAAGAAACTGTAGGTGCAGAGCCTGTATAAATAAAGATTTTACCTGAATCATCTTGAATAAAGTAACCTTCTTGTGATAAGTAATATACTACACCTTGTGTTTTGAAGGTTGTACCATTATCTCCAGCTAATACTTCAGCTAATGTAGACATTGGTATAATTCCAACTTTAATCACTACATCTTTAGTATCAGTTACCGTTCCTCTTGCAGCGGTAATAGTAATTGTAACTGTAACTTGATTTGTTTGACTTGAGAAATCAACAACACCAGTATTAGAAATTACATCTATATCATCTGATGAATAAGTTAAAGTAACTCCATATAAATCTGCAGGGAAATTCAAAGTAGTGTCTTCTAAAATGGTTTCAGGATAAGATAATGTATTTAAAGCTGTTGTAACAGCTTCTGCATCATCCGCTATTGTTACATCGATATCCATAGGAGTTCCGAAGAATCCAGCATACCAAACACTCTTATCTGTTCTCCAACCTAATGTAATAACATCTATAGTAACTTCCTTACCTTCAAACGGAATTAATGTTTCCATATTTGATTGATAATAAATCATTAATGCATCACCATTTGGTTTTGTTGCATCATCTAAAGCTGCACCGAAATCATAATCACTAGGAACAATAAATAATGAATAGTTTCCTAATGTTTCATCATACCAAACTTTACCAGTAATTGTATACATTTCGTATGCAAAAGGATTTTCAGGTGTAGGTGTAGTCAATCCAGAAACAAGTCCAGCAATATTGGTATCAGCTGTAATAGGAGTTGCAACAGCTGTAACTGTAGAAGGTTCTGCTTTTAAAGGTTGAGTAACTCCACCTTTTAATTCTGGTGAATTATAATAGTAAACAAATACACCAGAAACATCATATACACTTCCTACTTCCACTGAAAATGAAGGTCCATAAACATAAATAATATCTGTTCCATCTGTAACAAAGAAACTTCCAGATGGATATTTAGCAATAACTGTTACACCTTGAATATTTACATATGAATCTTCACCTAAAGCTGCTGCTTCAGCGATTGAAGAAACTGGTGTTCCTTCTTCTAATTTAGCAACTGTAAATGTATAAGTATCTGTATATGTTACGCTATTAATAGTTATTGAAGCTGTCATTATAACTTCAACATCTGCATCTTCTGGTTGTGTAATAGTACCATCAACTGACATAACAGAAGGATTACTTGAAGTCCATACTACATCATAAGTAACACCGTCTAAATCATCACCTTCAGTTAAGAAAACAAGATCATCATTATCAGCTGCAGTCCATTTTTCCTTGTTAGGGAAAGTAACTACAATTGAGAATACTTCGTTAGCTCTTTCTTGGTCTGTTTTAGCTAAAGCTGATATAGTAACGAAAAAGTTAAAACTTTCTGTAACTGTTCCATCAGTAATTGAAGCTGTTAATACTACAGTTTGATCTCCAGTTGTATAACTTGGACGATGAACTGTTCCGTCGTTTTCTAAATATGTAGTATTATTACTACTCCATGTAATATCATATCCCCCAATAGAACTAACTAAACTAATATCATCAGTAGCAACAAATGTTTCGCTAGCTAATGTATCAGCATATTGTACAGCTAATTCATCTAATAATGCTTCAAGATCAACTGCTGTAGTTGTTGTCTCCGTCGTCGTAGCTACTGTTGTTACGTTTTCTGTAGTAGTCGGAGCTTGAGTTGTCGGAGCTTGAGTTGTACTTCCACAAGCAACTAACACAACGGTTAATAATGCTATTAGGAAAAGACTCAAAAATCTTTTGTTAATTTTCATATGTTCCTCCTTATAAAATTTTTTATATATATTTTTATTATATTTTTCAATACAATACGAAAATCTTATTAATTAACCAAGTACACGTTCTGCATTTGATTTAGCCGCTTCAATTGCATTTTCTATAATTGCTTCTTTTGTTGTTCCTTCAAGTGAACCTAAAATAACTCTTTCAAAAGCGGCTTCAACTTCAGCTCTCGCTTTTGATGATCCTACAAATGCTTGATCATAGAATAAGTATTGAGCTTGTTCAGCAGCAGCGTTAGCAGCCATTGATTTCATTAACATTTCACCTTCTAATGGATTTCCAAACGCATCTTTACCTTGTCTAAATAATACATAAATTGGATCATCATAGACAGAAGCTCTTACAGGTGAATATCCAGTCTTTAAAGCAAAGTCTAATTGTATTTCTGCACTAGTCAAATATTTTAAGAATAACCATGAAGCTAATTTTTCTTGATCAGTTCCAGCAGTAGTAATAGACATATTGGTACCTTGTTGAATTGCAGTTCTGTTTTCAGGTAAATCTGCATTATAAGGCATTGGTGCAACTCCGAATTCAAAAACAAAGTCTCCATCAACTATATCAGGAGTATTATATCTAGCTCCACCGGTAGATCCAAATGTAACAGCAGTTTGACCAGTTTTAAATGCGTCTGATGCATAAGCTAATCCCCATTTTCCAGGTAATGTAAAATCAGTATCTCTATGATCAAAGAAATAACTTAACATACTTCTTACTTCATCATTATCAAATAAAATCAAACCTTCTCTTTGTGCATTTATACCAGTATATTGTCCACCCCATTGTCTAGTTAAAGTAATAAAGGCATTAGCTGGTGAATCATATGTAATTGGTACAAAATTATCTTTAATTGCTTGAATTTCTTCTTCTGTTTTATGTAATGATAATGTAGTTGACTCATTTAATTTTGTAGTTATATCATCAATTACATCATCTTTAATTGCCATAATATCATCAGAAACATCAAATAATTCTTGCCAAGTAGTTGGAATATGATCAATAACTCCATTTTCGATTAAAATGTCAAAAATGGTTTTGTTATAAATCATAACCTCTGTAGACTTATTAAATGGTAATGAATAATATTCTCCATCTGTTGTATATTGAGAATTTTCATGACGATAACTCAATAATATATCAGTAAATGATTTATTTTCAATACTATTATCATATCCAAATACTGGATGATAAATATATGGAGTTAAAGAGATTAATGCATTATTATCAATATATTCCATTACATGATCCGGATAGTTTTGAACAATATTAGGAATTTGTCCACCTTTAATTGCGTTTATTACATTTTCACGTAATTCATCATAATTATTACCGTTTTTAATAATATTAACAGTAACATTAGGATATAATTCCTCAAATTGTTGAGCATAAGCATTTAATGCAGTTTCAATTGTAGCTCCATTTGAATGCCACAAATCAATAGTAATAGGATCTGTAGTTAAAGCATCAGGAACACTAAAATTTCTTAGCTCTTTAACAGTCAAAGCAATTTCTTCACTAATAACATTTCCATCGCTATCTTCAGCAACAGCATAAACATTATAAGCTCCTGTCCTAGTTGAAGAATATCCTCCAACTATATCAATGTCTAATTCTCCATCTTCAGGATCTATCGCTTTTGCGCCTGCTAATAAATCAAGTTCAGTAGACCCCAAATAATAAGTTTGTTTTGTAAATAAGCCTACAAAATAAGGTATCCCATTTTCTCCTGGGTTTTCAGTTGTTACCTCATCAGTTCTTACAGTAGTTGCTTGCGTAGTAATTGCTTCGGTTGTTGAAACAGTTGTTGTATTGGTTGACACCCCTCCGCAACTTGCCGCAGCAAATACAAAGAAGATTAATAAAAATAAGCCTATGATTCTTCTTTGAAATTTCATTTTTTCCTCCTTTAAAAATTAAAATTCTCTCTTTACTATTATAATACAAAAATTCTATTATTTAAATCTTTTATATAATAAAATCTTTTATATTTTATTAAAAAAACTTCTATCCTTCAACTATACGTATTTCTCCTGATAATTCAGTTGTAGCTCCTTCGTCATCTGAAACCATAATAGTAAAATTTAATGTTGAACCAACAGATAGAATTTCCACTAATAATATTTTGCTTTGATCAAATATTTTATTCCCATCTTGGTCCGTTTTTATTAATCCATAATATTCTTCATCCTCAGCGTTAACAACCCCATCGAAATTAGCATCTTCTCCATCTTCCCATATTTGATAAAATGAAGTTACTTCTATACGGTCAGATATATCAGTATATTTTCGGTCTTTTCCTATTACTAATGAAGTTTGAACATAATCAATAGCTATAATATGTTGATCATTGATTAAACTTTGAATCATTTCATTGACATCGAAATCCGTTCCTTTTTCATGCTCATAAACAACATGGTTAATATCTTTTAATTCCCCATCTTCTATCTGCATGATTTCTGGTGGCATATTTTCAATTTTAGGACACCCCATCATAGAAAGAGAAAGAATTGTAGTTATCAAAAATATTAATATTCTTTTAAATTTCATTTCAAAACCTCCAATTAACCTTTTGTTCCACTTCGTCCAATACCGTTCATAATGTATTTTCGGAACATAAAGAATACAATTAACAATGGTACAGTAACCAAGGCGCTAGCCGCAATTTGTAAGTTATACATAACTCTACCATTTTCTTGTACGAAAGCTGTATCTCTTAAGGCGTTTGAAATTAACCAATAGCTTTGACCTTCTAATCCACCAACTCCAGTAATAATTCTTGGCCAAATATATGCATTCCATGAACTAAAAACATTTAAAATAGTAATTGTGAAAATCGTTGGGCTTGCAATTGGCACCATAACTCTTGTTAAAAACTTAAAATCACTACAACCATCAACGCGAGCTGCTTTATATAATGATTCTGGAACTTGTTTAAAGTTTTGTCTTAAAAAGAATATATATGAAATACTAGTAACAAATGGAATAATCATAGCTAAAAAATAATTGTTTTCTCCAGCTGGCATTCCAACCCAACCAAATCCATTTTTACTTACTGTAATAAAGTTAGTAATAATGTATAATTCTCCAGGAATCATCATAGTCATAATTAATATAGAAAATAATACTTCTCTACCTTTAAATTCAATTCTAGCAAAAGCATAAGCTGCTAAAATTGTCGTAATAATTGTTCCTGTTGTTGAAAATAAAGCAACAATAGTTGTATTTTTTATATACAAGCCAAAATTTAATTC
>CAZSZZ010000071.1:0-6940 GCA_964611005.1 uncultured Candidatus Izemoplasmatales bacterium
TATTGTATAATGAAAAATTCTTGGATAGAAGATTTTCCACAATTAAATAAAGGTTTAATATATTTTGATTCTGCAGCTACAAGTTTAAAACCATACACAGTTATTAATAGTGTTAATTATTATAATAGTGATTTAAGCACAAATATTCACCGAGGAATGTATAAAACAGCTATACAAACAACTAATCTTTATGAAAAAACTAGAGAAGTTGTTGCTAGATTTATCAATTCAAAACCAAATGAAATTATATATACTAGAGGAACAACTTCCGGCTTGAACTTAGTTGCTTTTTCTTATGGAATTAATAATTTAAAAAAAGGTGATGAAATAATAGTATCTGAATTAGAACATCATTCAAGCTTTTTACCTTGGCAAAGAGTATCTAAATTAACAGGAGCTAAATTGAAGTTTGTTCCATTAAATAAGTATGGGAGAATAACCGTAGAAGCATTTCAATCAGTAGTAAGTAATAGAACAAAAATAGTAGCTTTGACTTATGTATCAAATGTTATGGGATTTATGACTCCAATTGAGGAAATAATTAATATAGCTCATGAATATAACGCCAAAGTCATTGTAGATGCAGCTCAAGCAATTCAACATAAATCTATTGATGTAAAAAAATTAGACTGTGACTTTTTAGCATTTTCTGGACATAAGATGTTAGGCCCTACTGGAATTGGAATTTTATATGGGAAAGCTAATCTATTAGAAAATATGGAACCATTTGAATATGGTGGGGATATGAATGAAGATGTTTTTAAAGATGCTTCGACATGGAAATCAATACCTCAAAAATTTGAAGCTGGAACTATGCCAATTGCTTCTGCTATAGCTCTATCTAAAGCGATTGAATATTTAGAAAAAATTGGATTAGGTAAAATTCATGAATATGAAATGAAAATATATCAATATGCGATTAATAGGTTAAACCTAATTGAAGGAATTACCATATATAACAAGAATTCTGATACAGGGATTATTTCTTTTAATATAGACAATGTTCCAAGTCATGATGCAATTACTTTTTTTGCAGAAAAAGATATTGCTATAAGAGCTGGGCAACACTGTGCTAAATTGATTTGCGATTGGTTAGGAATTAATTCTTGTTTAAGAGCTTCTTTTTATATATATAATACAGAAGAACAAATTGATGAATTTCTTTCAGTAACAAAAGAAGCTATTAAATATTTCAAAGAATTAGGATTTTAGGAGAATAACTATAAAAAATCAAGAAAAATAATAAAATAAAAGAAGAAATAAAAAAGAACAAAACGAAAAAACTCTTTAGAGAAAGAGTAAAATTAGAATATAAAAGTATCCGCCAGAAATACTAATTAGATAAAGGTTCAATAAAGAAAGAATTATTTTTAAGTAAAGAATAATAAGATTAAAAATAAGGCGAATGAATAATCACGGATTGAGAAGCTTGAAATAAAAAAGTTCTTAACAATTTTGAACCGCGTTTAGAAATCTTACCGTATTTAATATCAGTACCTGATTGATAAACAGCATTATCAAGGCCAGCGAAAGCAATAACAGACCTAAAGTTAGGGAATCTAGAAACAAAACCTAATTCAGAAACGATAGAGGCAGCTAAGCTAAAACTCATACCGGGAATAGACATAACAGGTGATAGTAATAAAGGCTGAAAACGAGATAAAGAAAAAAGGATAGAATCTTTTTCATTTTGAAGGAAAGAAATTCTTTTGACAATCAAATGAATAAGAGACCAAAGGTAATCAGATTTAACACCAATAGAAGATTTAGCAGCGGTTTTAAGTTTAGAAAGTTTAGCGAATGTAAATCTACCTCTAGAAAGCTTATGAAGAGAATTAAAACGAGATAAAGAGATATTCCTAATAGAGTTTAAAGAATTAGCATGTGCTAAAATACTAAGAGGGGTTTTCCCATAGATAGAAGAAAAGAACTTAGGGAATTCAGGGAAAGCTTGATCAATTAAGTTAACTAATTCAATTTTAGCTTTAGAAATAGATTTAGTTAATCTAAATTTATGTCTAGATAGTGACAATAAATAATTAATATGATAAGATGAAGATGTATTGGATTTGGAATCTACAGCCATTAAAAATCTGGCGATAATAGCAGCGTCAATCTTATCAGTCTTAGTTTTTCTAGTAGATAAACTAAAAGAAAATCTTTTAACTAAATAAGGATTTAACAAAGTGAATGAGAAGCCATTCATAGATAAAAACTGTTTAAGATTAGCTGTGTAATGACCTGTAGATTCGAATCCGATTTTTAATTGATTAGAATCTAAAGAGCTAATAACAGATTTAAAAAAAGCGAAGCCAAGACTAGAGTTATCAAAATCAAAAGCAGATTTAATAACTTCACCTGTTTCACTGGCGATGAAACAAGTGTGCTTGTATTTCGCTACATCGATGCCAATGTAGTACATTTTATACCTCCTTAAAGAAATTTAGATACTGGATAAGACACAGGATTCTAATGATTACAGTCTTGTATAGAATGTCATAAAAATGTATCAATTAACTTATTGGTAATTAAAATTAGGTCTGTGATAATTGTCTCCTTAGATAGTCGTTATAAAAACGCTATAAATTCATGGAAAAAATTCACAGTACCAATATAATTATATCAAGTTTTATTATTAGTTTTTATAAATTCTTTAGAAAGGAAAATATACTCTAAATATAATAAAACTTATTACATTTAGAGTATACAAGTGATTTAATGAGCGAACTAGATAATTTATATCGAGAAGTAATAATGGAACATTATAAAAACCCAAGAAATAAGGGGCTTATAGATAACGATAAATATAAACTTTTTCGTATTAAAAATCCATCATGTGGAGATGATATTACTATTCAAACATTATTAAAAGATGGATTAATTATGGATTGCCGTCAAGAAGGACATGGATGTTCAATTTCTATGGCGTCTGCTTCTGTACTAACAGAAATAATGATTGGAAAAACCAAAGAGGAAGCTCTTAAAACAGTTGAAAATTTTATAAAAATGGTTGCAAATAAAGAGTATGATGATTCTATAGATTTAGAAGAAGCAAAAGCTTTTAGTGGAGTAAAACAGTTTCCTGCTAGAATAAAATGTGCTTCGATAGCTTGGATTGCTTTTAAAAATACCTTAGAATAGGTGATGAAATGAATAAGAAAAAAACAGATTTTGATAATATTGTATCTGACTATAAGTATGGGTTTAAAACAGAAACTCATTCTTTTAAAAAAACTAAACGCGGATTAAATGAAGATATAGTTAGAGAAATATCTATGATTAAAAAGGAACCTAAATGGATGTTAGATATCAGATTAAAAGCACTTAAAGCTTTTAATGAGATAAGTAATCCATCATGGGGACCTGATTTATCAGGAATTGATTTTGATGATATTATTTACTATATTAAATCATCAAAAAATGTTGAAAATAATTGGGAAGATGTTCCTTCTGAAATAAAAGAAACATTCGACAAACTAGGAATCCCCGAAGCAGAACAAAAATACCTTTCTGGGGTTACAACCCAGTTTGAATCAGAAGCGGTTTATCATAGTCAAATACAAGAACTTACAGATTTAGGGGTTATATTTCTTGATACTGATACAGCATTAAAAAAATATCCGGATATTTTTAAGAAATATTTTGCTAAAATTGTTAGCTATAAAGATAATAAATATGCTGCTTTAAATACAGCTGTTTGGAGTGGCGGATCTTTTATCTATGTACCTAAAGGTATAAAAATTGATAAACCACTTCAATCATATTTTCGAATTAACTCTGAAAAAATGGGCCAATTTGAACGGACTATAATTATCGTTGATGAAGAAGCTTCACTTAATTATGTAGAAGGATGCACAGCTCCTATTTATTCTAGCAATTCTTTACACGCAGCTGTTGTAGAAATATATGTATTAGCACATGCAAAATGTAGATATTCTACAGTTCAAAATTGGTCAACTAATATAATTAATCTTGTAACTAAAAGAGCAATAGTTGAAAAATATGGACATATGGAATGGATTGATGGAAATATTGGTTCAGGATTGAATATGAAATATCCAGCCTGTATATTAAAAGGTGATTATTCTAAAGGGACTACTATAACCATAGCTTTTGCAGGAAAAGGTCAATATCAAGATACAGGTTCTAAAATGATACATATTGGTAATTATACAACAAGTAAAATCATATCTAAATCTATTGCAACAAAGGGCGGAAAAGTTAATTATCGTGGATTAGTATCCCAAGAAAAATACGCAAAAGGTGCGAAAGCTAAAATTGAGTGTGATACAATACTTATTGATAAAGAATCTAGTTCAGATACTATTCCAACTAATATAGTCAAAAATTTTAATGGACAAATTGAACACGAAGCTACTGTATCAAAAGTAAGCGATGAACAATTATTCTATCTTATGAGCCGCGGATTATCCGAAGATGAAGCTAAAGAAATGATTATTATGGGGTTTATTGAACCATTTTCTAGAGAACTTCCAATGGAATATGCAGTTGAACTCAATCAGCTTATAAAATTAGAAATGACGGGGGCAATTGGATAAAACATATTATTTTAGCCTTTTAATATAATATAAAATTATATTAAAAAACTGAAATTTTAAAATGGTATTTGCTAGATAGATTTTGCAAATACCTTTTATTTATGGTAAAATAAAACAAAGGTGGTGTTGTATATGAAGCTAGTTATGGCGATTGTTTCAAATGAAGATGCCAGCAAAGTTATTAAGAGGTTAATCAAAGAAAATTTCTTCGTAACTAAACTTGCGACTACTGGTGGATTTTTAATGAGTGGTAACACTACAATAATTGTTGGAGTTCAAGATGAGATGCTTGAAAAATCTATTCAAGTTATTTCTGAAACATCAAGAAGAAGAACAAAACTTGTTCCCAATGCTATATCAAGTGAATTTGGGATATTTTCCTCTACGCCTGTAGAAGTTCAAGTAGGCGGAGCGACAATCTTTGTTTTAGATGTAGAACAGTTCATCAAGTCATAGATGGGTTTAACTAGGAACTGTTAGTGACTAACAGTTCCTTTTTGATATATTAATTTCGATCTTTAAATTAAAAAGGAGATAATTAATTTAATGCGTAATCGTAAAATTTACTTATATGTAAGAGGAGAAGAAAAAGGAGTTATTGAGCTACTCAGTGTATTTACAGAAATAAATGTAAAAAAATACACTGATCATTATTTAGAAATAACTGTGGATGATATTAAAGTAAAGGATATTTTATTAAATGCTAGAGAATTTTCTTTGGGAGAATTATATCAAGACTTTACCGCTTTTATAGTTCCTTTTGATTTTGATTTTTCTATTAAAGAGATATTAGATATTCTTCCTATATTAACTCCAAAAATATATACTATTGAAACGTTTATACCAGAAATAGTATTTTTGTCAAAATGGAGTTTTTTAAAAGATTTTAAAAATTATTATTATTCCAAATTTAATTCCGAGACTATTGAAACAGTATTAGGATTTATTAATCATAATCTTAACGCAACTAAAACATCCAAAGAATTATTTATGCATAGAAATACTTTAAATTATCGTTTAGATAATTTTATTAAAAAAACTGAAATAGATGTAAGAACATTTCAAGGAGCTTTGGCGTTTCATTTATTATTTAGAAGATAATTTGTGCATATTGCATATATTAAAATCTTCTTTTTTTTTATATAATACATGTAATAAGTTATTAGGAGGATTATAAATGGCTACTTTAAGTTTTAAAGGAATTGACAAGGTATATGATAATAATGTACAGGCAGTATTTGATTTTACATTAGATGTTAAGGATAAAGAATTTATTGTTTTCGTAGGACCATCAGGATGTGGAAAAACTACTACACTTAGAATGATAGCTGGATTAGAAGAAATTACAGCTGGAGAACTATATATTGATGATATATTAGTGAATGATGTAGCTCCAAAAGATAGAAATATAGCAATGGTATTTCAATCTTATGCACTTTATCCACATATGACTGTATACGATAATATGGCATTCGGTTTGAAATTAAGAAAAATGCCAAAAGATGAAATTAAAAAACGCGTAGATAACGCAGCTAATATTTTGGGCCTTAGGGGATATTTGGATCGCAAACCAAAAGCATTATCTGGTGGACAACGTCAAAGAGTTGCCTTGGGTAGAGCTATTGTACGTGATGCTAAAGTATTCTTAATGGATGAACCATTATCAAATCTAGATGCTAAATTGAGAGTTGCCATGAGAGCTGAATTAATTAAGCTACATAAACGTTTAGGTACAACTACAATTTACGTAACTCATGACCAAATAGAGGCAATGACAATGGCAACTAGAATTGTTGTTATGAAAGACGGAAGAATCCAACAAATTGGAGCTCCAAAAGAAATTTATGATTTTCCTAACAATATGTTTGTTGGTGGATTTATTGGAACTCCTGCAATGAATTTTATTTCAGGTAAAGTTGAAAAAGATGGATATTTTTATAGCGAAGGATTAAAACTTAAAGTTGATCCAAAACATATTAAAGTTTTAAAGGATGATAAATATATTGGAAAAGATATCGTTTTAGGATTTAGGCCTGAAGATGTTCATGATGAAAAACGTTATTTAGAAGAATTTAAAGACTCAAAAGTTTTATTTACTGTTGATGTAGCCGAATTATTAGGAGCTGAAACTAATATCCATATTACAATTGGTGGACATAATATAGTTGCGAAAGTTAACGCTAGAGCGGATTTATCTATTGGAGATAAAATAGAATTGAGCATTAACATGGCAAAATCACATTTCTTTGATCCAGAAACCGAATTAAGAATTGTTGAAAAATAATATTGATATATTTATATTAAAGCTACCAAAATTGGTAGCTTTTTTCAATAGAATACTTAATGAATTTATGATATATTTAAACTGGTGATTGTTATGT
>CAZSZZ010000072.1:0-6774 GCA_964611005.1 uncultured Candidatus Izemoplasmatales bacterium
ATAATTAGGTAACTCTTTAAGTACATAGTCAATTTTTACTCTATCTACATCTAGATTCTCAGAGATATCCTTAGCTGCAGCCTGACCAAAGACTAAACATTCTAATAATGAATTAGATGCCAAACGGTTAGCTCCATGAACCCCTGTACATGCAGTTTCGCCTATAGCATAAAGATTTTTAATATTAGTTCTTCCATTTAAATCAGTTTTAATTCCCCCACATAAAAAATGTTCAGTCGGAGCTACTGGAATTAAATCTAAGCCTAAAATTAATCCTTCTTTTTTACAATGACTAAAAATAGTTGGAAAACGTTTTTCTAAGTATTTAGGATCCATATGAGTTGTGTCTAAGTATACATGGTCTGTCCATGTATCATACATCTCACGGTAAATTGCTTGAGATACTATATCTCTAGGAGCTAGTTCCATGCGTTCCGGATCATATTTTTTCATAAATCTTTCTTTTTCAACGTTTAGTAAATACGCTCCTTCACCCCGAACAGCTTCTGAGATTAGAAATCTCTGTCTAGAACTTGCATTTTCTGAATATAAAGCCGTTGGATGAAATTGAACAAATTCAAGGTTTTCTAAGATACATCCAGCTCTATAAGCCATACCAACCCCATCACCTGACGCATTTAAATCATTAGTGGATGACCCATAAATTGAGCCTATTCCTCCTGTAGCTATCACTATTTTCTTTGCGAAGATTGGATAATGATTTGCTTGATTCTCCAATACATTGACACCTATTACTTCATTGTCATATTTAATGAAATCTAAGGCCATAGTATTATCTTTAATAATAATATTATCACGTTTTAGGATAGCCATAATTAAATCTTGAATAACATTTTTTCCAGTAGCGTCTCCACCACTATGAATAATTCTTTTTGATGAATGTCCGCCTTCTTTTGTGAATAAATATTTTTCGTGTTCATCAACATCAAAATGAACTCCTAGTTCAATGAGATTCTTAACTGCACTAAAAGCTTTATCAACAAGTTTTTTTACAGCTTCTTTATTATTTAAATAAGCCCCAGCTCTTAATGTATCTTTTATATGTTCTTCATGTAGAGATGCATTATCATTATATTCACAAGCAATTCCGCCTTGTGCTAAACTAGAATTTGAATTTCTGATTTTCGTTTTTGATAAAACTATTACTTTATATTTACTATCGATATTTATAGCAGAGAAAAGACCGGCTAATCCTGTTCCTATTATAAGTGCGTCATAACATTGTTCTTTCATTTAACTTAACTCCATCATTTTATCAAGTGCTACACTTGCTTTTTTAATTATATTTTCCTCTATTTCTATTTCATTTTTTTCATATTTTAATGCATCGTAAACATCTTGCAAATCAATGCGTTTCATATTAATACATGATAACCCTTTTGATAACAAATAGAATATCTTATCTGGATTATGTTTTTTAAGTGCATGAATTATTCCTTCATCAGTACCTATAATAAATTCTTTTTCCATTGAAGAGGTCGTATAATCAAGTATTTGTTTTGTAGATCCAACAAAATGAGATTGTTTCAATATTTCAAGCGGAGCTTCTGGATGGATTAAAAGTTTAGCATTAGGATGAAGTTTCTTCATTTTTTTAATATCATTAATAGTTAATAAATTATGAATATAACAATATCCTGGCCAAACATCAATATCATAGTTTGTCTTGTAGCGTAAATATGTCCCTAAGTTTTTATCTGGAACATACATTATTTTTTTATCCTTATAATGTTCTACGATTTTTTCAGCGTTAGAACTCGTTACTATAACATCAGATAAAGCTTTGATTTCAGCTCTAGTATTTACATAAGTGACTATAAACCGTTCTGGATGTTCTTTTTTATACTCTTCTAAATCATCGGTGGTAATCATAGCTGCCATTCTACATAATGAATTTAATTTAGGTAAAAGAACCTTTTTTTGTGGTGATAATATTTTGGCAGTTTCAGCCATAAAATAAACACCACAAAAAACGATAACATCATTATCAGTACTTTGTGCGATTTTGCTTAAGGCCAATGAATCCCCTACAAAATCAGCTATATCTTGAATTTCAGGCTTTTGATAAAAATGAGCCAATATTATTGCATTTTTCTCTTTTTTTAGTTTTAAAATATCATCTTTTAACATATAGTCACACTCTTTCTAATCTCTATACTATATTATATGCTAATTTAACGATTTTGCCAAGAATATGATATAATTAAAATATAAAAGGATGTGATTAAATGTATCAACCACTGGCTGATTTTTCGAGGCCAAAGACATTTGAGGAAGTTTTAGGGAATAAAAGAGTTATATCTATTTTAAAAAAAATGACTATTTCTAAAAAAATGGTTTCTTTTATTTTATATGGTCCAACTGGTGTAGGAAAAACTACATTGGCTAGCATAATCGCAGACCAGTTCCCATTAAACCACTTTAAATTTAATGCATCTACTGACAACAAAGCTACACTTAAAAAGATAATTGAGACGGTTAAATTATATGGTAATGTATTACTAATAATCGATGAAATCCATCGCATGACTAGAGACATTCAAGATTATTTATTACCTTACGTTGAAAAAGGTAATATTATAATGATTGGCTTAACTACTGAAAATCCCTATGTATCTGTTAATCCAGCTATTAGGAGTAGGGTCTCTATTTTTAGATTAGATCCTCCTACACAAGATGAAATTAAGTCTTTTTTAAAAAAACTGAATCTAGAAAAATATGGAAAGGAACTCAAAATATCAGATGATGTGTATGAAAAAATAAGTATAGCCTGTAATGGAGAGGTTAGAACATCTATCAATATGTTAGAATTATTAATTCTTACTAGTGATGATGGTATTATTAATGAAGAACATTTAAATAATAATCTTCCGGAAGCTAGTAAATCCACTTTTAAAACAGGTGATAATTATTATGATCTTTTAAGTGCATTTCATAAATCGATTAGGGGAAGTGATGTCAATGCCTCACTTCATTACTTAGCTAGATTGATTGTGGCTGGAGATTTAAAATCTTTAGTTAGAAGACTTAGAGCTATTGTATATGAAGATATCGGTTTAGCAAACCCTTTGATGGGTGTTAAAGTAGATAGCGCATGTAACACGGCCTTGCAAATCGGTTTGCCTGAAGCTAGAAATGCTCTAGCTGCGATTACAATAGAGTTATGTCTTTCTCCAAAATCAAATTCAAGTCACTTAGCAATTGAAAAAGCTATTAGTGATGTTAATCAAGGTAAAACATACAAAATACCAACTCATTTAATTAATAATCCAACTTATGATTCTAAAAAGCCATATAAATATGCTCATGATTATGAAGGACATATTGTAGCCCAACAATATTTACCTGATAAATTAAAAGATATAGAGTATTATATTCCTCAGAGACATTCTAGATTAGAAAACATATTCGCTGATGAATATGATAAAATTAAAAAGAAATTAGGCAAAATAAAATAGTATATCTCTTTTTGTTAAAACTTTATATAATTATAATATAAACGTTTATATAGGAAAGGTTGATAAAATGAAAATTTATAAAACAGCAGTTATTGGTACAGGCTTTGTAGGTGTCGCCCATATTGAAGCATTGAGAAGACTTGGTAATGTCAAAATTATAGCTATTTGTGATACATTTGGAATTGAAGAAAAAGCTAAAAAATTATTTGTAAAAAAAGCATATACTGATTATAAAAAGATGATTGATGAGTTAGATTTAGACTTTGTACATATTTGTACCCCAAATTACACTCATTATCCAATCGCAAAATATGCTTTAGAACATGATATTAATGTAGTTTTGGAAAAACCATTAACTTTAAATATTAGTGAAGCTTTAAATTTAACTAAATTAGCTAAATCAAGAAATTTGATTAATGCTGTAAACTATCATAATAGGATGTATCCAGCTCCTTCTTTTTCTAAAAGATTTATTGAAAGCAATAAAATAGGAAACATATTTTTAGTAAACGGTGTTTATATTCAAGATTGGTTACTTTATGATACTGATTATTCATGGAGATTAAATAGTAACGAATCAGGTATCACAAGAGCAGTTGCTGATATTGGTTCCCATTGGATAGATTTAGTTGAATATATAACTGGTTTAAAAATAGTTGAGGTTTTCGCTGAATTTAAGACTGTATTTGCAAAAAGAAAAAAACCTACAGGAAACGTAGAATCTTTTTCAAATGAAAAAACTAATAATTATTCTTTAATAAATATTGATACCGAAGATATGGCTTTAGTGATGTTCCGATTTGAAAACGAAGCTATTGGTAATCTAACTATATCTCAAATGTCTGCGGGAATTAAGAATCGTATAGATTTATTAATATCTGGAACTAATGCTTCATTAGAATGGAAGCTTGATGATTTAAGCAATGTAAAAATAGGATACCGAGATAAGGCAGATGAAATTTATCCAAAAGACTTATCTTTAATGAAGAATGTCAAAAACCTTATTGATTATCCTGCTGGACATATGGAAGGTTTTCCTGATGCTTTTAAACAAAACTTTAAACAAATTTACTCTCAACCCGAACATAAGTCATACGCTACTTTTGAAGATGGATTAAGACAAATGATTTTAAATCAAAAAATTTATGATAGTGCAAAAGAACATAAATGGATTAAAATTATGGAATAAAAATTATAAAATTAGGTTTGTTAAGTGCAATATCATCTGGTTCTTCTTTTGAAGAAGTTATAGGACATTACAAGTAAACAAAGTTTTAAAGCCGTAGAACTTGCATATTGGCTTAAAGGTAAATCAATTAGAAGATATGGAGCAATTAACTCATATTGATATTAAAAGTTAGATTTGCAAAGAATTGAATATATTTTAGATTATGTAAAAAAAGGTATTGAAATTTTACTCTTGTTTTTTATACATATCCACATGACCCTAATTTAGAAAAAGAACTTACTATATTACATATATAAATAAAAGATGTTATCAACATATATTTTCTATATGTATCCATATAGCATCCTTTTTTTATATTTTGTTAAATAATAATTAAATTATCTCACATACATTTTCTTTATCTGTATCTATTATAACAGGAATTACAATAGGTTTTCTTTTAGATTTATTGTATAGATATCTTTGAACTTGAAAGCGGAAATTGTCTTTATATTCCTTCCAATTTATATTCTTTTTCGCAAACTGTTTCTTAGTTTCTAGTTGATATATAATTTCTATTTCTTTAATCATATCTTCGTTTTCTTTCATAAACATGAATCCGCGTGATACGATTTCTGGTTTATTAAGCATAATATGTTGTTTTGCGTTAATATTAGCTATTATCATTAAGAAACCATCTTGAGATAACAATTCTCTTTCTTTAATAACTTCATCATTAATATCTGATTCATAACTTCCATCAATTAGAATAGTACCGTTTTCAATTACATCATGGAATTTTTCTTTTATTCCTCTATTAAAAGTAATTACTTCTCCATTATCCAATAAACAAATCTTAGAATCATCATAACCATATTCTTTAGCTATTTCATATTGTTGTAACTGATAGCGATATTCTCCATTAATAGGTATTATATATTTAGGATTTAAGATTGAATACATAAATTTAATATCTTCAGATGATGCATGAAAATCAGATAATAAATCCTTACCTATTTTAATCATCTTCGTTCCTAGTTTGCAGAGAACATCATATGTTTTAGCAGCTATTTTTTCAGTCCCAATTAAAGGTGGACACATAAACAGAATTGTATCTGATTCTATAAGATGAATTAAACGATCATAACCTTTTGCCATTCTTTGCAACATAAAGAATGGTTCATGGCGTTCACCAGTAACTAAAAACACAACATCATTCATCTCGTTTTTATTTTCATTATCGATAAATTTAAGGTTAACAAGTCTATCTTCAGGTATTTCAATATATCCCATTCTTTCGCCTATATTAACTAAACGCTGGGCTTTCCTACCTATAATAGATATTTTTTTATCAGCCTTTATTGCTTCGTCAATAATAATCTGGATATTTAATAATTCAGTTGAATACATTCCAACTATAACTCTTCCCTCTGATTCAGTTAATGTCCTTCTAATAATGCGCTTTAAATTCATATTTGTATTAGAATGTCCTATATTACCAGCACCATTAGATTCACATAATAAAGCTAAAATACCATAATCCGCAATTTTCGCAAGTTTACGAAAATCAGTTTTGTAGTATGTCGTTACATTTTGATCAAAGGTAAAATCTGTAGCGTAAACTATTGCTCCATCTTCTGTATATATAACTATTCCAGCTGATAGCGGTACCGAATGAGTGGTTTGAAAATACTCAATAGCGAAATCATCAAATTTAATAATACTATTATATTTAACCACTTCAAAATCAAAGTTATAGTGATTCATTTTATTATCAGCTAAAAAATCTCTAGCTACTTCAATGGTGAAGTTTGTTCCATATACTTTTGTTTTAATTTGGGTTAAAATTAAAGGTAGAGCTCCTATATTTTTATCGTGAGCATGTGATAAGAAAATTCCTTGTATGTCATCTTTTCTAGTAAACAAATATGATATATCAGGAATAATCGCATCAACGCCTAAAAAATCCCCTGTTGGATGTTGGAGACCTGCATCTAAAATTATTAATTTATTATTCACTTCTAAAACATAGAGGTTTTTTCCATTATCCCCGAGTCCACCGAGTGCAAAAAACTTTATTTGGCTCATATTGCCTCCTTGTTTTACTTTTCTTATATATTATACTAC
>CAZSZZ010000073.1:0-6748 GCA_964611005.1 uncultured Candidatus Izemoplasmatales bacterium
CCCTTAGGATCTTTAAATGGAGAATGAATAATTCCTATAGGCCTATATACTATTTTGAGCATATCAATTACCCTACGACCAAGTTTATCTATTACAGATCAATATCAATAAATACTATTTTATAATAATTACTTACAATATCTAATATATTAGTATAGTTAGTTCTATCTATTTTTTTATTAGAAGCATTTTTGGAATTTAGTAAGGATTTAAGTGCTTCTTCAGTTTTTTCGATTGTAAATTTATAATCGAAAGCTGTACAGTAAAATAAAACTCTCTTTAAAGCTCCTTCTAATTCTCTAACATTATTATCAAAAACACTAGCTATATATTCTAATATTTCATCAGAAATTAAATCAGGATTTTGAGTTTCTGCATGTAGTTTCTTTTTTAAAATTTGAATTCTATGTTCTAAGTTTGGACGGTTAATATCAACCGATAACCCCCATTCAAATCTACTTGTTAAACGGGACATGATATCGTATAATTCTGAAGCTTGACGGTCTGAAGTAATTATAATTTGTTTGTTATTTTCTTTAGATTTTTCAAATAATTTAAAAAATTCTAATTGTGTTTGATTTTTACCGGATAAAAATTGAATATCATCAACTAATAAAACATCAATATTCTCGTATTTTTTTGAAAAAGAATCATAAGATTTTTTTTGAGCTGCTTTTCCATAATCTTCTATAAATTGGTCTGTTTTTACATATAAAACTTTTTTATTAACATCATTTTCAAGAATATAATTACCTACACATTGCATTAAATGGGTTTTTCCTAAACCAACTTCACCAAAAATATATAAAGGATTAGCAAAAACTCCTGGTTGATCAGCTACTTTCATTGCGGAAGTATAAGCTAATCTATTAGAAGCTCCAACAACAAAATTTTCAAAAGTATATGAATTATTCAAACCGGTTTTGTATTTTTCTTCTAAATCTTTTTCTGGTACATTAATTGAATATCTTTCAGATTTTGATAACTCTTCAGCTGCTTGAGTTTTAGTAATTATTTTAAACATATGTTTTTCATCAATATATTCATTTAGTAAAGCATTTAATCTATTGAGATAAAAGGATTCAATTTTGTTTTTAATAAAAGAATTTGGAGCTATTAAATAAACATAATTATTAACCACTTTAAAAACGTTTGAAATATTTGAAAAATGTTCGTTATAAACATCGTTATCCAAACTAATTTGAAGTCTAGATTTAATTTGGCTCCAGATTTTTTCAAACTTTTCCATAAAAATCCTCCTTTTATTTAAATATAATAATATCATATAAATATTAATGTTGATTAAAAAGTTTTCCACAAAAAATGTTGATAACTTGTATGTAATTTAGGTTGTCAACTATATAAATGTGGATAAAAAATGTATAAAAATAGGCAAAAATAGTATTTATCCACATTTTCACAATAAATATTATCCACATTTTTGTGGAAAAATTATTTTGTTAAAACATCAATAAATAATTGTTGACAGGGTATATAAAATTAAGTATAATTAGATAGCATGGTTTTTACAAATCAATAAGGAGGTGTTGAATATGAGTAAAACATATCAACCTAGTAAACTTAAAAGAACAAAAACTCATGGTTTTAGAGCGAGAATGGCTTCTAGTAACGGACGTAAAGTTTTAGCTAGAAGAAGAGCAAAAGGACGTAAATTTTTAACAGTTTCAGATCGTTAAACTTTATATAAAATAACACCAATAATATATTTGTACCTGAAATCACCTGATGAATATATATAATGGTGATTTTTTTGTTTCTAAAGGGGAAAAATTTGAAAAAAAAGTTTCGAATAAAGAAAAGTAATGAAATCCAACAACTAATTTATAATAAAACAAATGTTAGAAACAAATATTTTATTATATATTATAAAAAAAACCATGAAAAATTAAATTTTAGATATGCATTAAGTGTACCTAAAAAATTTGGCAATGCAGTTAATAGAAATTTAATGAAAAGAAGAATAAGAGAAGTTATTAAAATTAATTCATTTGATAATCAATATGATTTTTTTATTATAGCTAAAAAAAATTCTAATGAATTAAATTTCAAAGAAATTAAAAAGAAATTAGAAAGTTTGTTTGAAAATGCAAACATATTAGGAGAGAAAAATGATGAAATTGCAAAATAAGATAATTATGATGTTTTTAATGGTTTTCTTATTATTTGGAGTTGTTTCTTGTGGATCTAAAGAAGGAACTATTTCTTATGATAATTACATGAAAATTGTTACAATTGACAACTCTACCGATGAAAATCCAGTATCAACTTATAATGATGTAATTAGATATTTAGGATCGGCTTCAGATTATATTAATTATGATACAAACTCAGGAGATGGATATTTAGAATGGATTGAAGGAGATAACATTTATGTAAAAGTAACCTTTGAAGATAATGAGGTTACAGATATAACAGATATTGATGATACAGGATTGTACAAATCAATTTACACTACACCAATTGGTAAAAAAGGTGGTGTTTGGGATTGGGTTATAACACAATTAGGAATATTTACTCTTTACGCAAGTAATTTATTTGGATTATTAGGTGATACTTATTTATATTGGTTAGGTTTATTGATAATGACTCTAGTTATTAGAACAATTGGATGGCCAATTTATGCAAAAACTAATGATATGTCATTAAAAATGCAACTAGCTCAACCAGAGTTATCTAAGATTCAAGAAAAATATCGCAATCGTCAAGATCAAGCATCTCAACAAAGAATGCAAATGGAGACAATGGATGTTTATAAGAAGTATAAGATAAACGTTTTTGGTTGTATTATGCCTATATTACAAATGCCTATATTTATTGCGATGTATCAAGTAGTTCAAAGATTTCCTTTAACAGATTTATCTGTATTTACAAATGATAATGTGGTAATGAATACTAACTTTTTGTGGACAACATTGGGAAATACAGATATGGTTCCTAATATTCCACTTGCAATTTTGGTTGCAGGGGTTATGTTCTTAAATCAATGGTTATCACAACACAGAACTAAAGCTAATCAAAAACCAAATCAATATAAAGATGCTAAACAACAACAAAGCCAAAATACAATGAAATACATGATGTATTTTATGGTAGTATTCATGGGTTATATTTCATTGCGTAATGCCGGAATTGCATTCTATTGGATTATAGGGACATCTTATCAATTATTGCAAAGTTATATTAGTTATAAGAATATGAGTAAGAGACAAGAACAAATAAAAAAACAAATTTAAGGAGTGCTTATTAATATGAAAAGCATTACATTTGAAACAAAAACATTAAACGATTCAACTATTCAATATGCAGCTCAAGAATTACGAATAAATAAAGATTTTATTGAACTTAATGTAATTGAAGAAAAAAAATCAATGTTAGGATTAAATAAAACGTATGTTGTAGAAGCAATTATAGATTTTGATGTTATAAAAGATGGTATTGAATATCTAAAAACTCTATTTGAAAATATGCAAATAGAAACAATTATAGAAGCAAAACAACAAAATGATAGACAAATTACATTTAGTATAGAAGCCAAAGAAAATCCTATTTTAATTGGTAAAAACGGAAAAACATTAGATGCAATTCAAACTTTATTAAAAAACTATATTAATTTGTACGTTGAAGATTATCTTGTAGTTTTAGTTGATATTGGGGGATATAAAGAACAAAGAAAAAAACAACTTGAAATTTTAGCTACTAAAACAGCTATGGAAGTTGTAAAAACAAAATTACCTACTCGACTTGGCAAAATGAATGCATATGAAAGAAGAGTAATCCATACAAAGTTATCTGATTGGAGAGATGTAACAACTGAATCTGAAGGCGAAGAACCAAACAGATATGTTGTTATAAAACCAACTAGAAAGTAAATTATATGAAATTAATTGTAGGATTAGGAAATCCTGGGAAAAAATATAAAAACTCAAAACATAATATTGGATTTATGTCTTTGGATTCGTATGCAGAAGCAAATAAAATAAAGTTTAAAAAATCAATTAAATTCACAGCTGAAATAGCAAAATTTAAAAATGCGATTTTAGTTAAGCCAAAAACATATATGAATTTATCAGGATCAACTGTTAGAAAAATAGTAAATTATTTTCAAATAAAATCAGAGGATATATTAATTGTTTTTGATGATTTAAATCTTCCGTTCGCAAAAATAAGACTGCGGTTATCCGGTAGTGCTGGCGGACATAATGGAATAAAATCTATTATAAACAATATTTATACAGAAGATTTTAAACGCTTAAGAATTGGTATTGGAAATAATGATAATGTTGATATGAAAGATTATGTATTAAGTAATTTCAGTAAACATGAACTTAAAACTCTAGATCAATTAAAAATAGATATTATTTCTATAATAGATGAATTTATTGATGGAACTAATTTTGAAATATTGATGAACAAATATAATTAAAGCCTAATATTTAGGCTTTTTTTATAGACGACCTCTGTGGTCGGCTACTAAAACCACCTAGTGTGCGGGTAAGAACATATGAGCCATGGCGATAAAAAAGAATTCCTCCAAAATGATATAATAGGCCATTACACAAAAGGAGGAATTCAAAGAATGTTGCCCCAAAGAAACGATGACACCAGTAGTTTATCACATATTAGATGGAATTGTCAGTACCACATTGTATTTTTTCCTAAATACAGAAGAAAAGCTATTTTCGGTAAACTAAGAAGATATATAGGAAAATATATAAGAAGACTATGCCAGTACAAGGAAGTAGAAATTGTAGAAGTTCACACAGCGATTGATGATATTCACATGCTCGTGAGAATACCACCTAAACTAGCTGTTTTATCGTTCATGGGATACTCGAAAGGAAAATGTAGTCTTATGATATTTGAAGAGCATGCGAACTTGAAATATAACTATGAGTCTCGGCACTTTTGGGCCGAGGGATACTATGTGTTTCGATTGTAGATCTAAACAAAAAACTGTACAGAATTATATAAGAAACCAAGATTTGGAAGATTAAATCAAGGATAAACGAAGTATAAGAGAATATAAAGACACATTTACAGGTAAGTAAGAGTGTAGATGTTAATTGATAAACAAAAAAAACACCGAAATCGGTGCTGTCAGTAACCGGCCTTATAGGCAAAGGTAAAAAACCGCACCTTGAAGACGCGGATTTTTATTGAGATTATAAACTTGATAATACTAGTTTTATAAATATTTAAAATAATATTTAATTTATGGTATAATTTCTTTAAGCTATAAGTAAGAAACAGGTGAAATTATGTATGTATTAATAACGGGTGCTAGTTCAGGAATCGGTGAAGAATTAGCTAGATTATTTTCAAACGATGGATATGATTTAATTTTAGTTGCGAGAAATAAAAATAAATTAATTGAGTTGGCTAAGGAACTAAAAAATAATGTTTTGGTAAAATCATTTGATTTATCAGATATAAAACAATGTTATTTGTTGTTTGAAGAAATCAAAGGGTTAGACATTGCTTATTTTATAAATAATGCCGGATTTGGGAATTTAGGATTTTTTAGTGAAACAAATATTGAAATTGAAGATAATATGTTACAACTAAATATTAATGCAGTTCACACTTTAACAAAGTTATTTATACAAAATTACGAACATGGAGATGTGGTAAATATAAGTTCATTGGCCGCCTTTGTTCCTACGCCGATATTTGCGACGTATGCAGCTTCAAAATCATATGTATATTATTTATCTCGAGCTATTAATTATGAACTTAAAAAGCAAAAAAGAAATAACCGTGTATTGACAGTTATACCAGGCCCCGTTAAAACGAATTTTAACACTAGAGCTAAAGCTAAGGTTAATCGAGGTATGGATGTAAAAAAATGTGCTTTTATTATCTTTAAAGGTATTAAAAAGAGAAAAGACTTAATAATACCTGGGTTTTTTATGAAAATCACTTATTTACTTATTAAATTTATTCCAACTAAGTTATTACTTAAGAGCTCTTATAAAATTCAAACTAGAAAATAATAACTTATTTAAAAAATTAATATAACCCCAGCGAGTAAATTACTCGCCTAAAGCACGTGGAGGCATTATGGAAAAAATAATTAAATTTCTTAGTAATAATAAAAAAATGGCTGAATTAAACGATGTTTTAATTAAAAATTCAAAGGTTTATATTAATAACACAAATGAAGAAAATGCATTGTTATTATTAATGCATTATTTTAATATATCAAATGAAACTATATTTTTGGTAACACCTAATCTATATAAAGCTCAACTTATTTACGATAAACTTAGTCAAATTATAGATTCTAAATATATAAGTTTCTTTCCACAAGATGAATTTATAACAAATGAATTATTGATTTCTTCAATGGAATTTAGGTTAGAGAGAATTAATACCATCAAAAAGATAATATCTCATCGTAAACAGATAGTAATAATTAATTTATACGGAATATTAAAACCAGAATTACCTCTTAATTCTTGGGAAAAATCTTTAATCAACATAAAAAAAGGTGATTATTATTCAATAAGAAATTTGACAGAAAAACTATTAAATTACGGATATAAAAAAGAATATACTGTAGAAAAAATAGGAGATTTTTCTATAAGGGGAGGAATAGTTGATATCTATCCTTTAGGAGTAGAAAATCCATACAGACTAGATTTTTTTGGTGAGTATATAGATGTAATTAAAGAATTTGATGTTGATACACAAAAATCATTAAAAACAATGAAGGAAATATTTATAT
>CAZSZZ010000074.1:0-6651 GCA_964611005.1 uncultured Candidatus Izemoplasmatales bacterium
AAATATGTCACATTTCAATTTTATATACCTTGTGCTATAATATTAAATTAGAGGTGATGAATTATGAAACAAACAGAATATAGGATTCATAGAGACTTGTTTTTTAAACAAATGGATGAAAACTCATTTGCCTTGTTTTCTTCTGGAAAAGCACCATTTAAATTAAAAGACCAAATTTATCCTTTCGCAGTTAATAGAAATTTTTATTATCTAACGGGATTGATGCGTGAAAATTTCATCCTGTTGTTATTGAGAGATAAATTATCATTTTATACATTTTTATTCATCGAAGAACCAAGTGAATACGCTACTAAATGGCTTGGAAGCCGCATGACAAAAGAAGAAGCTAGTGAAGTATCAGGCATTAAAGTAGAATCAATAATGTATTTAAGAGAATTTGATGAATTTATCGCAAAAAGGGTTTTAATAGACACAAGAAGTGCAGTAGCTACTATGCCAAATAAATTGTATTTAGATTTATCTAAAGAACATGTAATGAAAAAACCTTTTGGACTAATTTCTTTCCAAACTATTGTAGATATTTATCCTGAACTTCAAATCTTAGATGCTTCAACTATTATCGATAATCTACGCCGTGTAAAATCAGCTTATGAAATTGATGAAATCAAAAAAGCAATTCATTTTACAAACGAAGGAATTCAAGCTTTGATGTCTAATGTTAAACCTGGGATGAATGAAAGACAATTAGAAGCTTTGTTTGAATATACAATTAAAGTAGAAGGTTCTTCGGGAACATCATTTAATACAATTAGCGCAAGCGGAAAAAACGCCACTGTTTTACATTATGAAGATAATAATTGTGTAATTAGAGATAATACTCTAGTTTTAACTGATCTTGGAGCTTTATCTAATAATTATGCTGCTGATATTACGAGAACTTATCCAGCTAACGGGGCTTTTACAAATCGTCAAAAACAGTTTTACCAATTAGTTTTAGATGTTAACAAAACAATTATTGATATGATAAAACCAGGTATTTATGTAAGTGACCTTAATAAAAAAGCGACTTCTTTATTAGCAGAAGGAATGAAAAGATTAGGGAAAATCACAAATTCTCAAGATATAATAAAATATTATTATCACAGCGTTAGCCATTATTTGGGATTAGATGTTCACGATGTAGGAACTTATAATCTACCACTAGAACCAGGAGTTGTACTTACAGTTGAACCTGGAATATATGTTGAGGATGAAGCTATTGGGATTAGAATAGAAGATGACATTTTAGTCACTGAAACAGGACATATTAATTTAAGTAAAGAAATAATAAAAGAAATCAAAGATATAGAACTTTTTATGAAGAAGTGATAAGATGAGTTATATCGATGGAAGTATTAATCGCTATTTATTTTATAACGAAGACAATTCATATTCTGTTATTAAAATAAAAATAATTGACACTGATGAAATTGAACTAACCCATTATGAACCCACAATAGTTGTTTGTGGGTTTTTTCCTAAGTTAGATAAATTTACAAACTATCGTTTTTATGGTAGTCTAACAAATCATAATAAATACGGTATTCAATATAATGCTACATCATTTGAGCGCGTTATGGATAATACATATTCTGGATTAATAGATTATCTATCAAGTGATTTATTTAAAGGTATAGGTAGGAAAACAGCTACTAGGATAGTTGATAAACTTGGATTAGCTGCTTTAGATTTAATAGCTGAAAATAAACATGTACTAGATGATATCCCTAGGTTGAGAAAAGATTTAAGAGATGATATCTATAATCAAATTATCGAAAATCGCGAAATAGAAAAAACCTTGGTTTGGTTATATGGTTTTAATATATCACCAAAGATGGCGCTAAGAATTTTTTCTATTTATGGTAATCAAACAATAGAAACCGTTAAAAATAATCCATATGTTTTAATGGATGATGTAGAAGGAATAGGGTTTAGAAGAGCTGATGAAATAGGGCTAAAAATAGGATTTAAATACGATTCTCCATTGAGAATACAAGCAGTAATATATTTTTTATTGAATGAGTATATGAATAAATATGGAGATACTTTTTTAATAAGAGATCAGTTAATTGATTATACAAAAAAATATCTTGATAATAATGAGTTTCAAATTGATGTTTCTTTAGTAGTTAGTCAGTTAAATGGTTTAATCAAAGCGAAAAAAATCATCCAGAAAGATGATTTATTAAGTCTAGCTTATTTATACAAAGCTGAAGAATTTATAGCGAAAAGACTACTTAGTTTTAATAATGGAATTGATTTACAAGGAATTGATTTATCTATATATATTGATAATTTTGAATCTATTAATAATATTACCTATACTTCTAAACAAAGACAAGCTATTAAAAAGGCGTTAAGCAATCAATTGGTTATAATCACAGGAGGTCCTGGGACTGGTAAAACTACAGTTATTAAAGGTATTGTGGATATTTATAATATGATAAATGGAAATAATAAAGAAAATATCGCTTTAGCTGCACCTACAGGTAAAGCAGCTAAGCGATTGTCTTTAGCTACAGATTTAGAAGCCAAAACAATACATAAACTATTACAATATGATTTTTTAGGTGTTTATAATAAAAATGAAACAGATCCATTATCTGAGAAATTGATTATAATTGATGAAGTATCTATGATGGATTCTATGTTAGCTAAAAGATTATTTATGGCAATAACTAATAGCACTCAAATTATTCTAGTAGGAGATTCAAATCAATTGCCATCTGTTGGACCGGGAGATATATTAAGAGATATAATTCAATCAAAACTATTCAATGTTATTGAATTAGATATAATTCATCGTCAAGCAGAAAATTCCAATATAATTACTTTGGCATATGATGTTTTAAATCAAGAAATCAACGATGATATTTTCAATCATTTTCCTGACAGAGATTTCTTGCGAGTTAATGAAAGATTTGTGTCTAATAAAATACTTTCAGAGATTAAATTGTTAATGAATAAGGGATATAGCTTATTAGAAGATATTCAAGTATTAATTCCTGTTTATAAAGGAATAAATGGAATTAATCGAATGAATGATTTAATTCAAAAAACTTTTAATTCAAAAAACAGTAATTTTAATATCACTTACAAAGATAAGAAATTTTATTATAATGATAAAGTAATGCAACTAGTGAATCAACCAGAGGATAATGTTATGAATGGTGACCAAGGAGTAGTAAGTGGAATTACAGAAGATGATGAACTATTAGTTGATTTTTCTGGTAACGTAGTTAAATACAGCTTAAAGGAATTAGATAATTTAACACTAGCTTATGCTATATCAATCCATAAATCTCAAGGTTCTGAATTTAAGTGTATTGTCTTACCATTAGTAAAATCATATACAATTATACTAAAGAAAAAATTACTTTACACAGCTATAACAAGAGCTAAAGAAAAACTTATTATATTAGGAGATTTTGAGGCTTATAGACGAGGAGTTTTGGGCGTAGATACACCAAGAAATACACTTTTAAAAGATTTTTTAGAAGAAGAGATAAACCGCAAACCCGATAATGAATTGACAATAGAAGATTTTTTATAGAAGAGTATAATTTATTTGCAAATACTTCTAAAATATTGTATAATTGTCAAGTAATAAATCGAAGACGAAGACTAGTAGTAATACAAACTTTTTATAGAGAGTTTGGGCGTGGTGAAACCAGATATTGTTAGTATTATGAAGCTCCTTCTGAGTGATGTAAAAAAACATTCGTATACTCGCGTTAAGGGTTTAAGAGCTAGCAATGCTAGAAGTAAGGTGGTACCACGGTGATTTTCGTCCTTTATATAGGGGCGATTTTCTTATTTTTAGGAGGGACACAAATGAAATATCTTACAGGTAATGAAATACGTAATATTTGGTTAAATTTTTTCAAAGAAAAAGCTCATCAAGTTGAAGAAGGAGCCTCATTGATACCTAATGATGATCCTACTTTGTTATGGATGAATTCAGGAGTAGCTGCCTTAAAAAAATATTTTGATGGAAGAATAGTCCCAAAAAATCCAAGAATTGTAAATGTTCAAAAATGTATTAGGACAAACGATATAGAAAATGTAGGCCATACCTCAAGACATCATACATTTTTTGAAATGATGGGGAACTTTTCAATAGGTGATTATTTTAGAGATGAAGTTTTAGAATATGCATATGAATTATTAACTAGCGAAAAGTATTTTGGTTTTGATATAAATAAGCTTTATTTTACAGTATACCCTGAAGATTCAGAAACATATAATAAATGGATAGAACTTGGAGTGCTTAAATCTCACATTTTAAAAACAGATGATCAAAATTTCTGGGAAATAGGTGAAGGTCCTTGTGGGCCTTGTACAGAAGTATTCTTCGATAGAGGACCTGAATTTGGTGATTTTGGTGTAGATACTATTAGAAAAGATATTGAAAATGATCGCTATGTAGAACTCTGGAACATAGTTTTTTCACAGTATAACGCAACTAAAGGATTAAAAAGAGCAGATTATCCAGAATTACCTAGTAAAAACATTGATACAGGTGCTGGTTTAGAACGCTTTGCGTCAGTTATTCAAAATGCAAAAACAAATTTTGAAACAGATTTATTTATGCCGATTATAAAAAAGATAGAAGAAATATCTAATGTTAGTTATGAAGGTCAAATAGAATTTAAAATTATCGCAGACCATATTCGTACTGTAACCATGGCTTTAGCTGATGGCGCTATGTTGAGCAATGAGGGAAGAGGATATGTTTTAAGAAGATTATTGAGAAGAGCGATTAAGCATGGAAAACAATTAAAGATAAATGGTCCATTTTTAACTGAATTAGTAGATGAAGTTATCAATATAATGAAGGATTTTTATCCATATATTGTTAAGAAAGAAAAAATCATTAAAAAAATAATTACAGCTGAAGAAAATAAGTTTTTAGAAACATTACTTTCAGGAGAGAAGAAATTATTTGATATTGTTAAGAATACTAAAAGTAAAAAAATCTCAGGTAAAGATGCTTTTATTTTATATGATACTTTTGGATTTCCTCTTGAACTTACAATGGAATATGCAAAAGAAGTGGGATTAGTTGTTGATAAAACTGGCTTTGAAGAAGAGATGAAAAAACAAAAAGAGAGAGCTAGAGCAGCTAGAAGCGATGTTCAATCAATGACCACACAAAATCAAGAATATCTTGATTTTCATAAAAAAAGTGAATTCATAGGATATGATTTATTGGAAATAAAAACAAAGATAATTAAGGTTTTTAAAGAGGGTATAGTTCTAAGAAAAACACCGTTCTACGCTACTTCAGGTGGACAAGCAGCTGATACTGGAGTAATTTACAATGATGATTTTACTCTTCATGTTACAAATGTGGAAAAACTTCCAAATGGACAATTCTTACATCACATAGAAGAAGAAATATTTCCACAATTAGAAAATGAATCAGTAAAAGCTTCAGTTAATGAAACTAAAAGACATTTAACTGAATATAATCATTCCGCAACCCATCTTATGTTCTTTGCTTTACGCAAGGTTTTAGGAGACCATGTGTCCCAACAAGGATCATTTGTTAACGATGAAGGGTTACGCTTTGATTTCAATCACTTTCAATCAATAACTGATGAAGAAATTCTTAAAGTAGAACAAATGGTAAAAGATATGATTAAAACCTCCTACAAGACAAAAACAGAGATAGTAACTGTTTCTGAAGCTAGGAATATGGGTGCTATAGCTGAATTTGGTGAAAAGTATGAAGACTTGGTAAGAATGGTAGATTTAAAATATACCTTGGACCTTTGCGGAGGAACTCATGTTAAAAATATTCATGATATCAGAGATTTCGCAATAAAAAGTCTTTCTTCTATTGGTTCAGGAATATACCGTATAGAGGCAGTTACTAACAAAGCGGTTTCTTCCTTAAGTGATTCTTTAATAGGTATAAATACTGATTTAGAACATTTGTTAGAAAAAGCTGATAAAATATTATTACAGGCAAAAAGAGATAATATTCCTGTAAATTTTGAATTTAATACTGATATTGTAAAATTAGGAAGTTATCAAGATGTTTTAAATAAGAGAAAATTGTTACACCTTGCACAATCTAAGATAAAACAATTAGAAAAAGAATATAATAAAGCTAAGGACAAATTAGCTTTGAATTCTATACCGGATTTTAGTGAATTTACCTATGGAAATAAAATAATAGCTAAGGTAGATGGAATAGTTGGAAACTCTTTAAAGCAGTTAGCTGATGACTTAGCAACTAAATTTGAAGATGGTTTCGTTCTTTTAGCCTCTGTATTACCTAATAAAGTTTTGTTTATAGCTAAATCTAACGATTCAATGATTGACGCAGGAAAAATGGTAAGAGAAGCTGCGAAAATTTGCGAAGGTTCAGGTGGCGGACGTCCTGATTTTGCACAAGCAGGAGGAAAAAATCCAGATAAGGTTATAGAAGCTTTAGAACATGTTAAGGAATTACTTTTATGAGAGTAATTGGATTAGATTTAGGTGACAAAACACTAGGTATTGCAAGTAGTGATACAAGTCAAACAATTGCTAGTGCATATCAAACAATTCGCTTTCAAAATAATGATTTTGATGAAGCATTACGCAAATTAAAAGAAGTAGTTTTAGAATTAAATCCAGAAAAAATAATTTTAGGGTTAC
>CAZSZZ010000075.1:0-6620 GCA_964611005.1 uncultured Candidatus Izemoplasmatales bacterium
GAAATATGGAATTAAGATATTAAGATTAAATACTACTGGTTCTAATGAAAGAGACAAAATCATTAATATATTATAAAAAATTTAATATAATAATTATTAATTTTTAGAGAGAATTTAAATGAGATAAACAGAAAGTAATTTATATTTGGTATAATAATATGAGGTGATAAAATTGGTCGCAATAAAAGTTGAGAATTTAGTTAAAAATTATGGAGAAATTGAAGCTGTAAAGAATATTAGTTTTACAGTAGAGAAAAATTCTTTTTTTGCTTTTTTAGGGCCAAATGGCGCTGGTAAAAGTACAACTATTAATATAATTGCTACTTTATTAAGTAAAGATAGTGGTTCTGTTAGTGTTTTGGGTAAAAATGTTGGAAAAGAAGATTCTTTAATTAGGAATAATATTGGGGTTGTTTTTCAAAACTCAATGTTAGATGATTTATTAACCGTTAAAGAAAACCTTATTGTTAGAGCTTCATTTTACAATATTAATAAAGAAAACCTTTTAAAAAGAATAAATGAAATAAATAATCTTTTAGAAATAAAATCTTTTATAAATCAAAGATACGGACAACTTAGTGGAGGACAAAGAAGAAAAGCAGATATTGCAAGAGCTTTAATTAATTGGCCTGAAATTTTAATTATGGATGAACCAACAACAGGACTAGATCCAAGAAGCAGAAAAGATATTTGGAAATTAATAGAAAAACTTAGAAAAGAAAAAGATATAACAATTTTTCTAACAACTCATTATATGGAAGAAATCTTAGATGCTAATAAAGTTGTTATTATTGACCATGGTAAGATTATTGCACAAGGATCAAGTGAAGAACTTCGTTTAAAATATTCAAATGATCGTATAAAAATTATACCTAGTAGTAATTTAGAAAAGATATTAAAAGAAGATTCAGTTGAATATTTTATTGTAAATGATACTATTAATATTGTTTTAGATAATTGTTTCTCAGGAATAGATTTTGTTAAAAAATATCGTAATCATATAAAAGAGTTTGAAATTTTACGTGGTGATATGGATAATGTATTTTTAAATATTACTGGTAGAAAGTGGGGAAATAATTAATGAATATTCTTTTCCAACTAGTAGGTAGAAATCTAAAATTATATTTAAGGGATAAAGCAGCCGTGTTTTTCAGCTTTTTGTCAGTTATAATAATTGTTTTATTGTATGTTCTCTTTTTAGGAGCAATGCAAACAGATAATTTAGCTGAATATTTTGGAGATATTGATGGAGTTGATTGGTTAGTAAGTTCTTGGATTATGGCTGGAATATTAACGGTTTCTACTGTAACCGTTCCTTTAACCTCTATAGGAAGATTAATACAAGATAGAGAAAATAAAATAATTATGGATTTTTATACATCTCCAATTAATAGAAAAACATTAGCCTTAAGTTATTTATTAAGTTCTTGGATAATTGCATTTATTATGGTAGTTTTTAATTTTATTATTGGACAGATATATGTTTTAGTAAATGGTGGAGAACTTTTAGAATTTGTTCAGGTAATACAAATTTTGCTAGTTATCTTACTATCGATTATTGTTTTTTCAAGCTTTTTTTTCTATATCGCTTTATTTATGAAAACTAGAAATTCATTTAATATTTTAAGTACTTTAGTAGGGACATTTGTTGGGTTTTTAGGTGGAATTTACATTCCTATTGGAGTTTTAGGAAAAAATATTCAAACAGTAATGAATATTCTACCAGTTGCTCAAAGCGCAACTTTAATGAGAGCTATATATATGAAAGCACCAATAGATTTAGTATTTTCTAGAGTTCCTCAAGATGTGTATAATAATTATGCATATATTTATGGTTTAAAAATGAATATTGGGAGTTTTGAAATGACCAATTTTAATCTTTTAATAGCTATGATAGTTTTTGGTTTGTTATTCTATATTCTCAGTGTAGTTAAATTATCTAAATCAAACTTATAATTTTATTATGAAATCTACAATATGATTAGATAGATAAGTTATATAATACAAAAAATAATATCATCGAATTATGAATTTGATGATATTATTTATATGTTTCTGTTATTTTGCTTATTATTTCGAACTTAGTTTCAATGTGTTTATTGATAATTATGTAATTAAACTAGAATAAAAATATAAAATTAATTGTATTAAATCATCAAATGAAAGAAAATATTACAATATATAATCTTTTTAACTATAATTATTAAGGTTTTTTTTAAAATTCTAAAATATAGTTGCATAAAGTGTGCAATTAATGTATAATGTTAAAAACAATAATATAAAAATAATATACAATATAGGGGGGTTTTTATGGTAATTACTAAAAAGTTCTATTTTTATAGTTTAGTAATATTTGTTGTTTTAATGGGATTTTTAGCTATAGGGAATCTAGATTATACTATCAGTAAGAGTCTTATAAATCAAAGTTCTCTTTTTGCTAACATATTTAATATGTTTGGAGAGATTCCTGCATTTTTAGGAATGTTATTAGCTTTAGTTTTGCTTTATGGAGGTAGAAGAAAAGATGTATTGTCATTAAATATAATTATTTCTTTATTATGCATACCTCTTATTTTTGCATTTTCTTATGCATTAATAGCTGTGCCTATTAATTATGCATATGAACATTCAATTTCTGGAACTCCTTCATTTTTGAAAATATTAAGTATAGTATTATCTATTGTTTTAGCTATTGCTTTAATATACATAAGTGAAAAAAAGGGAGAAGAATTCAAAAAATATAGAAAACATGCATGGTTGTTATTAGTTTTAATTTTTAGTGAGATTTTTGCTGTCAATATTATTAAATGTATTTGGGCTAGACCAAGGATGAGAAGCATTACTAATATTAGCCAATTTAAACATTGGTATGAAATAAGTGGATGGACGAATGATAATGAATTAAAATCATTTCCTTCTGGACACGCTGCCAATGCGTTTGTTGGGTTGGCATATACAATTTTTATTCCATATTTAAAATCCATTAAAATTAAAACTTATTTAATTATTGCTATAACATGGGGTGTATTAGTTTCTTTATCTAGAGTAATTATAGGAGCTCATTTTTTAAGTGATGTATTAGTTGCTTCTTATATTACAATATATTTATTTATATTTTGGGAAAAAGTATTTTTTAAACATACAAAATAATAAAGGAGAAAAAAATGGAAAAAGCTGGCTTTTTAACAAGTAAAAAAGAAAGGGCTTCTTATGGAGCTTGGTTTATCGGACAAAATATTATATATATGATGGTATTATCATATCTAGCAATATTTTTAACTGATGAAGTGGGTATTGCTAGTGCAGCAGTAGGAACTTTATTATTAATCGCAAGAGTTTGGGATGCCGTTAACGATCCTATGTTAGGGGCGTTAGTTGATAAGGTAGAACCTAAAAAAGGTAAATTTAAACCATGGATTAACACGGTGAGTTTAGTTATGCCAATTGCGACGATTTTTGTTTTTTGGAATTTTCATGGAAGTGGTGGATTTAATTTAACATATGCATATATTTCATATATCATATGGGGTATGTTATATACAATCAGTGATGTACCGATATTTTCTTTAGCTACTACAATGACTGATGTTCCAGAAGAACGCGTATCAATAATATCAATTGGTAGGTTAGCTGCTGGATTAGCTTCGATGATTATTGGAATTCTTTCTCCACAATTAATTAGTAATTTAGGGTACCAAAAAGCTGTTATTATATTAATGATATTTTCTTTAGTTATTATGTTGCCGCTTAGATTCTATGTTAAAGAACGAGTTAAATATAAAAGAGAAGATAAGACAACATTAAAAAGCATGATAAAAAATGTTACTAGCAATAAATATCTTCTTATTTTCTACGCTTCATTTATTGCATTAACTGCAACAGCTACATCAATGACAGTAGCACCTTATTTTGCTAAATGGAATTTAGGAGATTTGGGTATTCAAACTATTATTATGGCAACCATTGCTATTCCTATGCTTTTAATACCTATATTTACTCCTAAGTTTGTTAAACTATATGGTAAAAGAAAGATATTTATTTGGGGAATAAGCTCTTCTATAATATTTAGCATTATTCAGTATTTTGTAGGGTATAATAATTTTACGTTATTTTTAGTGTTTAACGCTTTAAAGAGTTTTGGATTATTTATGCCTATGATGATGATGGGTATATTTACCGCAGATTGTGTAGAATACGGTCATTACACTACAGGAATTAGAAAAGAAGGAATAACTTTTAGTGTTCAAACTTTTAGTACTAAACTAGGTGGAGCCATTTCAGGAGCTATTGCTTTATTCGTAATGAGTTTATATGGATTTGATGGTACTGCTTCTGTTCAAACAGCCGAAGCATTAAATGGAATTTGGATTGCAAATACATTAATTCCTGTAATAGGACTTGTTATTGCATTGGTTATTTTTGTGTTATTCTATGACTTAACTGAAGAAGATGTATCTAGGATGATAAAAGAAATGGCAGATCAAAAAGAAATAGTTGATTAATCAATGGAGAAAAATATGAAAAAAGAAATTGAAAAAATAATAAAAGAATTAACATTAAAAGAAAAGGTTTCACTTTTATCAGGAGAAGATTTTTGGCATTTAAGAGGTATTGAAAGATTAAATATTCCTAATATAATGGTTACTGATGGTCCTCATGGACTTAGAAAACAGAATGAATCATCAGATAATGTTGGAATTTCAAATAGTGTACCAGCCACATGCTTTCCTACGGCATCAGCTTTAGCTAGCTCATGGGATGATGAATTGATTTATAAAGTAGGAGAGCACCTAGCTAAAGAATGTAAAGCGGAGGATGTCTCTGTTTTATTAGGCCCTGGTGTTAATATTAAAAGACATCCTTTATGTGGTAGAAACTTTGAGTATTTTAGTGAAGACCCAATATTGACAGGGAAACTAGCTGCGAGTTTCATAAAAGGTGTTCAAAGTAAAAATATAGGTACTTCTATCAAACATTTCGTTGCGAATAATCAAGAGACAATGCGAATGGGAGTTGACGCTATAATAGATGAAAGAACATTGAGAGAATTATATTTAAAAGGATTTGAAATTGCCATAAAAGAAGCTTCACCTTGGACAGTTATGTGTTCATATAATAAAGTAAATGGAACTTTTTTAAGTGAAAATAAGAAATTATTAAATGATGTATTAAAGGAAGAGTGGAAATTTAAAGGCTTAGTCATGACAGACTGGGGAGCTTGTAATGACAGAGTTAAAGGATTAATTGCTGGACAAGATCTTGAAATGCCAGGAAATAATGGATTAAATAATTTAAGCCTTATTGAAGCTGTAAATCAAGGACAAATAAGTGAAGAATTACTAAATGAAAGAGTAGCTAGAGTTATAGATTTAATATTGAAATCAAAAGAAACATTAAATAAAAATAAAGATTTCTTTGATAAAGAAGAACATCATAATTTCGCAAGAAAAGTAAGTTCTGAATCAATTGTTTTACTTAAAAATCAAAATAATATATTACCGTTAAATAAAAATCAAAAAATAGCTTTAGTCGGTGAGTTTGCTAAAAAACCTAGATACCAAGGAAGTGGATCTAGTTTAATAAACCCTCTTAATTTAACAAATGCATATGATGCATTTGTTGAAGAATTAGGAGATAATTTAATTTACGCTCCTGGTTATAGTGTAAAAAATGAAACAATCGACATGGATTTAGAAAAAGAGGCTATAGAAATAGCTTCTAAAGCCGATATTGTTTTAATCATGGTAGGATTAACAGACATATTTGAAAGTGAAGGTTTTGATAGATTACATTTAAATATACCAAATAACCATAATCATCTAATTAATGAAATTTTGAAGGTAAATAAAAATGTAATTATATCATTAGCTAATGGAAGTCCAGTATTGATGCCATGGAAAGATAAAGTTAAAGGTATAATCGAACAATATTTAGGTGGAGAAGCTAGTGGACAAGCATTAGCTGATGTAGTTTTTGGAAGAGTAAATCCATCAGGGAAATTAGCGGAAACATTTCCTAATAGCTTAGAAGAATTTCCATCAAATAATAATTTTCCTGGGAAACCTAGACAAGTAATTTATAGTGAAGGATTATATGTAGGCTACCGTTATTATGATACGGCTAAAGTTAAACCGCTATATCCATTTGGATACGGATTGAGTTATACAACATTTGAATATAGCAATCTAAATTTAGAAGCAACAAAAAAAGAGCTAAAAGTTAAATTTAAAATTAAAAACACAGGTAAATTTGAAGGTAAAGAAATTGCACAAATTTATATTTCTTTACCGGATTCAAAAATATATAGACCTTTACAAGAACTAAAAGGATATAAAAAAGTTTCATTAAAGCCGGTTGAATCAAAAGAAATAGAAGTAAATATCCCACTTTCCTCTTTAGAAGTTTATTATAAAGAAGGATTTAAATTAGAAAGTGGAATATATATAGTTAAAATAGGTAAATCTTCAGAAAATATAGTTTTACAAAAGAAAATAGAAATAAATAGTAAAGATAAATTTGAAAATGATAATTTACAAATTTATAAAAATATTACTAATAATTTTAATCCAACAAAAGAAGATTTCAAGAAACTATATGGTAAAGAAATACCAGAAATACAA